>NZ_JAQPZO010000001.1:0-176080 GCF_037619445.1 Exiguobacterium sp. USCH10
AGAACGCCTCAAGCTCGTTGAACATAAAAAAAGACGAACCAGATCGCATCTTGCGATCTGGTTCGTCAACAGCCTGAATCCTCGTCAGCTTGACGAGGATTTATTACTTCTCATATCGAACAACCCACTGTTCCCCTTGTTTCATGAGACCAGTCCCGAACCAACCAGATTGGAGTAACTCGACTTGTCTCGTCCGTTCTTCCATCGGAACATCCACCACTTCTGAGGTGGGTTGCCATGAACGATGAAGCTCCTTGTAAAAGATATAGCGGAGTTTCCCGCCATACTTTTCTTTCAATGCGCCGATTCGGAGTCCGAGCGTGAACTTGTCTTTCATACTTGGAATATTGAACGGTGCGACCGTCGCACAAACGACATCAAATCGGTTATCCGATTCAACTTGTGACATCAATAGTTTGCCCAAGTGCGTCTGTAACCCATATCCCCGGAAATCTGGATGAACATTCGTCACTTCCTGATAAAGGACACGTTCAAGCGAAACCTCCGGCCAGCCGATATCTCGTCCTAAATGTTCGTCGTCAATCGGCGGGATCAGCATGGCACGGAATGCGATCAGTCGCCCTTCAGACATTGCCCCAATCAACGTCTGATCCGCCAACAGTTTTGTGAATTCTTCAATTGATAATGATTGATAGTGCTCCGGTTCAGCCAAAGCTTGAATCACTGCCTCTTGAATCGACAACAACTCAGGTAAGTCTGACAACGTCAGAACATGTACTTGAAGCGGAAGACCTTTGATCTCACCTTGCCACATGTGAGTCTTCTCCAATCACATATGAATCGATCGTCAGTTCACGCAATAGATCCTCATCGACATCGATGCCGAGACCAGGACGGTCGTTCAATGAGATGATCGGCAAATCATATGTTAAGTTCCCGACATCTTTCCCGAAGCGAAGCGGTCCTGTCAACTCGACCGTTTTCACGATCTTACTTGAAAAGGCGACATGGAATCCCGCACTCGATGCGATCGAAGATTCGACCATCGAGCCGATTTGGCATTCAATCCCTGACATCTCCGCCATATGGACCAACTTCTTCGCCGGATAAATGCCACCACATTTCATAAGCTTGATGTTCGCTTTATGGGCTGCTTGCATCATCGTCAACCGTCTCATATCGTGAATGTCTTTCAGACCTTCATCGATCATAAGTGGAACCGAAATTTTTTGTTTTACTTCGAGCATGCCTTCAAAGTCATCCGCCTTGACCGGTTGCTCGACCCAATCGATTCCGTACGGTTCGAGTAGACGCATGGCTTGGACTGTATTGGCCGCGTTGACCCACCCTTGATTGACATCAACCCGAATTGGGACATTTGGTCCAACGGCTTCTCGCACGGCTTTGACACGTGCTACGTCCGTTTGTACGTCGACCCCGACTTTCATTTTCACGGCTGTATAGCCCTGATTGATTTGATCAAGAGCCTCTTGTGCCATATGATCCGGTTCTCCGATACTTAAGACGTGTGTGACCGGGAATGACTCATGGTATCGACCGCCAATCCATTCGTAGACTGGTTGATTTAATTTTTTCCCAATCAAATCGTGACATGCGATATCGAGCGCTGCTTTTGCTGCAGGAACACCTTTTATCGTGCGGTTCATCTCATCATGAATCCTCTCCAAATGCATCGGGTTTTTCCCGATTAATAATGGTGCCAATAGATGACGGAGGACACTCACCGTACTTTCAGCTGACTCTCCCGTCACGTGCTCATCTGCTACCGCTTCACCATATCCAATCAGTCCGCAAGACGTGGTCATTTTGACGATGACAGATGGCATATCGTCATATCGATGATAACTGACGATAAATGGCACTTTTAGTGGGAATCGAACCGAGAAAATTTCAATGCTTTGAATGTTCAAGTTCATCACTCCTTTACTTTGTCTACGCTTTCCTCTATATTGTCGTTATATGGTCGTTAAATTGCAAGGGGGATTTTGTAATGTCCATCCATATCGCCGTCGTCGGCTCACCAGCTTTTATTCAACATATTGTAAAAGGTTCTTCTTTACCCGATGTCCGGATTGAAGAGTTTCCTTATGATGACCCGCGTGAAGCGAAAGACATCGCCCATCAACTACACTTTTTTGACGGTGTTTTCTTCTCCGGTTCATTTCCGTATACGTACGCGATGGAGAAGGCGAGCCTCCCGTATGCTCATCATGTCGTTCAAGACGATGTCGTCTTATTGACTTCACTCTTATATATGACGTTAACGCAACACGTCGAGCTTGAACATCTATCGATTGACCTCGTCGACACATCACGACTTGAATCGATGTTAGAGCCATTTCCTACTCGTATCTCGCAATCGCAAGTGAAACAGCTTCATCCGAACATGAATTTCGAGGACTTGATTGCCTTCCATAAACAACTTCAAGAAAATGGGACGACACGATTCGCTTTGACGAGTGTCGAGCAAGTCCATCGTCGATTAATGAGTGACGGCTATCAGAGTCAACTCATGATTGAACCGAAAGAGAGGATTCTTCACCATTTTAATGATTTTCTTCAGCAGATTCGATTGCAAAAATCAGATCAGTCTCAGTTTGCCATTCTTCAGTATTCGAATTCGAGTGAAGAGACGTTAGCACACGTGTCGGACCAACAATTCTTCGGTGGCAAGTTGCTACAATCGAATGAAGAGGGGGTCACAATCTTATCGAATAAAGGCAAAATTGAGACCGCTATTTCAAATGGTGTTGTTTTACCAAATCCCTCGTCTGTCCATGTCGGCATCGGATATGGCTCAGACTATCAGCGCGCTCTCGACCATGCACGACTCGCGCTTTATGCAGAAAGTGAACGACAGATGCGCATCGTCGATGATTCGAAGCGACTGATATTCTCGGATCACCCATCACCCATTCATTTTCGCGTCACGCAAACACGAGTCTACGACATGATGAAACAGACCGGTATGAGTCCGACCAATATCGAAAAACTCATCCACTTCTCACGTGATCAACTTGAGTTCACGGCTAAAGAGTTGACCGATTATTTACATGTCACCCGTCGCACGACAGAGCGATTAATTAAGAAGTTGGTCGATGCGAAACTCGTTCATGCGATCGGTGAAGAGATGAGCTACAGTCAAGGTCGACCTCGTACGGTGTATAAATTTCAATTCCCGGTCGATTGACGACCGGGAATTGTTTTATTGGGCTGCTTGCTTCACAACTGACTCTTCTTGCTGAATGACGGCCATGCGCTCGATTGTGAACCCCGTAAAGGCATACAGAATCGAAATGACCGGTACGATAAAGTTTAAGACGGCGTAAGGCGCGTATTCGAATGCCCCGACCCCGAGCGTACCAAGAATGAATACCCCACACGTATTCCACGGGATGAACACCGATGTCAATGTTCCACCGTCCTCGAGTGCGCGTGATAAGTTTTTCGATTGTAGTCCCATTTTTTCATAGGCGCCTGCAAACATACGTGATGGGACGACAATCGAGATATACTGCTCCGAACAGGTCGCATTTGTCGCAATCCCCGCCAAAATCGTTGAAGCAATCAACGAGCCTGCCGTTTTCGCCAACTTCAGGATTTGATTCATGATCGATTGAAGCATACCTGAATATTCTAAAATTCCACCGAACGTCATCGCGACAATCGTCATGGAGACCGTGTACATCATCGCATCTAGACCACCTCGGCTGAAGAGGTTATCGACTAATTCATTACCTGTATCAATGACATAGCCACTTTGAAGAGCACCTACACTGTCTGAAAGTGTCCCGCCTTGGATGAACACTTGAGCCAAGAAACCGAGTGCAATCCCGACAACAAGTGCTGGAATCGCTGGTACTTTTTTCGCGACGAGCAAAATGACAGCGAGCGGCACGACGAGTAACCATGGAGAGATGACAAAACTATCTTCAAGAATATTAAGCGTCTGTGTGATCTCTGACGAGTCCGTCGTCGAATCCGCGAACCGTCTACCAAGCCAAGCGTATACCCCTAGCGCGATGATGAGTCCCGGAATGGTCGTATATAGCATGTGTCGAATATGTACGAATAGATTCGTATGAGTCAATCCTGCCGCCAAGTTTGTCGTATCTGACAATGGTGACATCTTGTCGCCGAAATAAGCACCAGAGATGACGGCCCCCGCAACCATCGGAGCTGGTATCCCCATACTCAGTCCGATTCCCATCCCTGCTACACCGATTGTACCCATCGTCGACCATGAACTCCCAATCGAGAGCGCGACGACCGCACAGATGAGGCAAATCGTTAATAAAAAGTATGCCGGCGAGATGATCTTCAGTCCGAAATAGATCATCGTGGCAACGATTCCCCCACCAATCCAAGCACCGATTGTCAATCCGACCAAAATGATGATGACGACTGCCGGTAAAGCGAGACGAATCCCTTTATACATCATCTCTTCAATCTCTTTCCACTTGAACCCGTGACGCCAGGCGACGAGCGAAGCGACCGCCGTCCCGACGATGAGCGGGATGTGTGGTCCTTGTCCGAGCTTAACGATCGAGATGAGCATGACGACGATCATCACGCCTAGCGGTAAGAGCGCCCACCCTAGCTTCATGTCTTGCTTGTTCCCCGTTGTTTCCATCTAACTTCCTCCCCTATAGCGAAAATTCAGAATTGTCGTTATATTGTCGCTAATAACGTTATGATAGCGCTTACAAAGATTTGATGCAATAAAAAAATGAGTGGACAGACATCTGTCTATCACACTCATCCTGAATTATGTTGCTGCAATTCGGAGCGCATCCGCAAGCAGGCGTGCCCCATCTTCTAACGCATCACGGTCAAATGTCATATGCGGATGATGAAGTCCTGGACCTAAATCTGCACCGATTCCAATCATCGTCGCATCAAGCGTCGGTTTCTCGACGGTATAGAAATGAAAATCATCGCTACCTGACGTGACAATCCTCTCGACGAGAGCCGACTGACCGAAGCGTTGCTCGATCGCCTGCTTCGCAATCTGACTTGACTGTTCCCCAACGACAGCTCCTGGTGTGAAGTCTTGCCACTCCCATTCCAGTTTCACACGATGTAGTTGAGTGACATGGAGTAGCATGTCTTCGACACGATTTCGCAGTTCGAGCAACTCCTCATTTTGTTGAGCGCGGACATCAATCGAGAACGTCGCATTTCCTGGAATGATGTTCATGTTGTCACTCCCAGCATGGACTTTCGTCAACTTGACGGAGTGTGGCTCAAACGGTGATAAGTAAATGCTTTTGAGCATGTGTTGAATCGTGAAGATGACATCGAGTGCGTTTTGCCCTTGATGCGGTCTTGCGCCGTGCGCGTCATCTCCAATGACCTCTCCCTTTAAGAAGAAGGCAGCACCATGCTGAATCGCCGCCGCGTATTGGCCTTTCTTCAACTCTTCTTGTGGACGCAAATGAATCCCGAACAGTTGCGTCACGTCTTTTAACGCGCCACGCTCAATCATGGCGAGCGACCCGTTCCCTTGCTCTTCAGCAGGTTGGAAGATGAAACGGATCCGCTTCTGTAACGCCTCGTCCTTCAATTGTTCGAGTGCACCGAGTACCATGCTGATGTTCGCGTCGTGCCCGCATGAATGGTTCGCACGAAACGTACCGTCCACTTGTTGCCATAACGCATCGATATCGGCGCGGACCGCAATCACGTCTTCACCCGATCCAATCTCCGCGATCACCCCGGTCACATCTTCAAACGTCCGATGCGGAATCGACCAGTCCGATAAGATGGATGCAATCGTTCGAGTCGTCTCAACTTCTTTCCAACTGATTTCTGGATGTGCATGAAAATGTTCAAACCATTTCAATACGTTTGTCATATGTATCTCCACACCTTTATATTTTTTTGACACCTTTGATCAAAACCCATTGAAGCGGGAGTCGTCCCCATGTAATCCATTTCGGAATGACTTTCCCACCGATTCTAGAAGGTTTGACGGCCATGTTGATATTGGCTGGGAAGACGGCGATAAAGAATGCCGGTAGCGTCCGCTTTACGAACGTCGTCCCTTTGTTTAGTAAGAGCATCGCCCCGAAGACGACTTCCACGACTCCGCTCAGTTGCACCATCAAGCGGCGGAACGGCCAAGACTTTGGAATAATCGACATGAACGCCTTCTCTCTGACAAAATGCAAAATCCCTGCCCCGAATAATAACACTCCATATAAATTTCGTACCATATTTCATCCTCCTTTTGTATAAGCATAGCAAAAAAGGCGGGCATGTTGCCCACCTTTTACAATGCAGAACCGTTTGCGTTTTGAATCTCAACTTGAACCGTTTCCGTTTTTCCGTCACGGACATATTCGATGTCGACCGTTCCGTCCGTATCTCGAATCAATTCACTACGGAGGTCGATGAACGAGCTGACGTCTTTGTCATTGATTTTCACGATGACGTCACGCGCTACAAGACCCGCTTTTGCGGCTGAACTGTTTTGTTGAACTTCTACGATTATCGTTCCCGCCGTTACCGATTCAGGTAAATTGATTTGTTCCGTCAAGTAACCTGGAGGGAATTCTGACACATCACGTAGCGATACGCCGAGCGAAGGATGATTCACTTCTCCCGTCTGTTCGATTTGATTGATTAGCGGAAGGGCGATGTCGACCGGAATCGAGAATCCGACTCCCTCGACTTCTGCCGTCGCAATCTTCATCGAGTTGATTCCGACGAGTTGTCCTTCTTCGTTGATTAACGCACCACCCGAGTTACCTGGGTTGATGGCCGCATCCGTTTGAATGACCTCTGCGTTGAAGTCAGCCTGTCCGTTCTCATCCGTATCTACCGGGACGAGACGTGACGTCGATGAGACGACACCGCGTGTCACGGAGTTCTCGAATTGTCCGAGCGGATTCCCGATGGCGATGACGGTTTGACCTGGTTTCAATTCGCTCGATTTTCCGATTGAGATGACAGCTGGTACTTTGTCAGCGTCCACTTTCAAGACCGCCAAGTCATACGTCGCGTCACTGCCCATGAGCGTTGCTTCTGCTGTCGTCCCGTCATTAAACGTGACCGTCAGCTTGTCTGCCCCGTTGACAACGTGATGGTTCGTTGCGATAAATGCCGAGTCGCCTTCTTTTTTGTAGATGACCCCTGAACCGACTCCAGCCTCGACCGCTTCACTCGAGAAGCCAGTTTGGGCGAAGTTGTTCACGGTCACGACGGCAGGCTGAGCGGTCGCGACGGCATTCGTGACTGAAGAGTCAGACACGTTTGATGACGTTTGGACCGGAGTCCCTTGCGAGGTCACGTTCGTATCACTCACATTCGTTGCGGGTTGATCGATAAACGGGTAAGCGATTGCGCCCGTCAGCAATGCCCCGATGACCCCACCGACAAGTCCTGGGAACATGCGGCTGACGAATGAAGGTTTTGTCTGTGTTCGTACTTTTGCTTCTTCTCGGTTGGATGAACCGAGTTCTGTATCTAACCAATCTTTTTGCTGTTCTGATTCATGTAATTGATCGTGTTCATTTGATTGATCGTGACGATCCATAATGATTCATCTCCTCTGTGTTATCTTCTACCCTTACTATAACGAAGAGGAACACTCATTTATAAAATGATAAATGAATTACAAGATTCTTCACATTTTGCGTCATTTCATTCAGACAATCACATTTCGTAGCGTGCCGAGACCTTCAATCGTCACTTCGACGGTGTCACCCGTTTGAAGATAGGTCGGTGGTGTCATCCCATGTCCGACTCCGGCCGGCGTACCAGTAGCGATGATGTCACCCGCTTCGAGCGTCATGCCTTTCGACAGTGTACGAATGAGCTCGTCAATCGGACGAATCATATCGGCTGTCGTCCCGTTTTGACGTGTCTCACCGTTAACACTTGTTTTGATTTGGAGAGGAAATTGAAGCTCGTCCGGTGTCACGATAAATGGTCCCATCGGACAGAACGTATCGAGTGACTTGCCACGGAAAAATTGGACATGTTCTTTTTGCACGTCTCGTGCCGTCACGTCGTTTAGAATCGTGTATCCGAAAATGTGTTCTTCGACCGATTCGATGTCTCGTCCCGACTTTCCGATGATGACCGCGAGTTCGCCTTCATAGTCGAGTTTGTCCGTCAATTCCGGATGGCGCTCGATGACCGCTTCTGGTCCGACGACTGAAGTTGGTGCTTTCGTGAAGATGACGAGTTTCCCCGCTCCCGCTGTATCCATTTCTTTCACGTGTTCTTCATAGTTCTTCCCGATACAAATCACATTTTTCAATGGGCGGTACGGGGCGAGCAGTTTCACGTCCGTCACTCGGTATGAGGGCGCCACGTCTAAATCAATATCCGGTTCGAACTCACGCGCAATCACTTCTAATAAGTTAGTCGTATGTACTTGATTGCTGACATCGTAGACGAAATCGCCTTCGACAATCCCCACTCGTTGCTCTTCTTGCATGTCAAAACTACACCATTTCATCAAAAATCCCCCTTTTTCATCATTATACAAAAAATCGAGACATCTCTGCCTCGATTACACTTTATTCAAAAAGATGATTCGTTGATTACGCGATCCCCGAAAGCGAAGTCCCATATCTCGTAGCGACTGCTCAAAGCGACCGTCAACGAGCACATCGGCGTAGTCTAACACGGTTTGAACGGCTTCGTCGTGCATCGCTACCAACTGTTCCATCGTATAGCCCGTATACACCCACACATTTTTACCGAGCGACTTACATGCCATGACGAGTTTTGCCAGCGCTGACGATTGCAGGAACGGTTCGCCTCCAGAGATGGTCACGCCGTCCCAGCCACTCATTTTTATGCGACGGACAAGTTCATCCACTTCAATCTCATCGCCACCGTCCGGATTCCACGAGGAAGGATTATGACACCCTTTACAATGGTGGGGACAGCCGGCAGTAAAGATGACCGTTCGAATCCCCGGTCCATCGACGACCGATTCCTCAACGACGGATAGAATGCGCATCATGTTTCACCCTCGCCCGCTCTTCTTCTCGCTTCGCCGTATTCCAGCGGTCCATCGTCCCGACCAAATAGCCAGTGATACGACGGATTCGTTCGATTTTCTCATCTTCTCCACAAGTCGGACAAGCCGCGTCAATCAAGCCTTCAAGCCCGCAATTCCCGCAGCGGTCGACGGGATGATTGATGGAACCGTAGCCGATATCATGCTGGCGCATCAAGCGGACAATCGATTCTACCGCTTCCGCATTATGGGCAAGCGAGCCATCGACTTCGACATAGGAGATGTGTCCCGCGTCACACAACGTGTGATATGGTGCTTCGATTCGGATTTTTTCGCGGATGGACACGGTTTGATATACCGGTACGTGGAAAGAATTTGTGTAAAACGCACGATTCGTCACCCCGTCGATCATGCCGAACTCTTCCTGGTCTCGCGTCACAAATTTACCTGACAGTCCTTCTGCCGGTGTCGCAAGCAACGAGAAATTCAAATCGTATGTTTCGGCCGCCGCTCGCATCCGATCAGCTAAGTGCGTGACGATATCGAGACCAAGTCGTTCCGCTTCACGCGACTCGGCATGTGTACTGCCCGTCAACACCTTCAACGTTTCGGCGAGTCCGATGAAGCCGAGGGAAAGCGTTCCTTGTTTCAAAACATCTCGGACCTCATCATGTATATGTAACTGCTCACTTCCGCGCCAGACACCTTGTGTGTAAAGAAAACGGAACTCTTCAGCGCGACGCGTGCATTGATACTCGAATCGTTCAACCAATTGTTCGATGCCGATATCGATATATCGGTTAAGAATGCGATAAAAGTCAGAGAGTGACTCCGAGATCAGTGCCATCTTCACTAAATTGAGTGTGGAGAAGGAAAGATTGCCACGACCGACTGATGTCTCTTCTCCGTGTCTATTTCCCATGACCCGAGTGCGGCAACCCATGTACGCCACTTCAGATTCATGAGACCCATCATAGTAAGCGGCATTGAACGGGGCATCGATGAAAGAGAAGTTCGGGAAAAGCCGTTTGCCTGTGACGCGACACGCTTTACGGAAAAGATCAACGTTCGGGTCTTCCTCGTTGAAGTTGATGCCTTCCTTTACTTTAAAGATTTGAATAGGAAAAATCGGGGTCTCTCCATTCCCTAATCCCCGTTCCGTGGCACGAAGTAACTCCCGAATCAGGATGCGTCCCCACTTTGAGGTATCCGTCCCGTAATTGATCGAAACGAACGGGACTTGACCGCCACCTCGTGAATGCATCGAGTTCGCATTATGAATGAACGCCTCACACGCCTGATATGTCGCCGAGATCGTCTCTTCTTCTGCGAGTTGTTCCAATTGTGTCTTGTCCCAGTCAACAGGGAGTGATTGGAGTTTGCTCAATTGGCGCACATACGTCTTCTCGACGTACGGTGCCAAATCGACGTCAAACATCGGGAACGCTTGACCCCCATGCTGCATATTTTGATTCGCTTGAAGGATGATGGACGCGAGCGCCATGGCGGAGCGAATGTCCTTTGGCGAACGGATTGTTCCATGCCCCGTATGGAATCCATCTTTTAATAATTGACCGAGTGGTATTTGACAACATGTCGTCGATCCTGTGATGTAATAGTCGGCGTCGTGCACGTATAAGTAGTTATCAGTGACGGCCTGTTTTGAGCGCTCCGACATCAAATATGTCTGCGACAATTCTTTCGACACTTCTGAAGAGAGTCGTGCTAGTTTCCCAAGTGGGGACTTTCCGTCCACATTCGCATTTTCTTGTACCAAGTCTTGGTCTGGTAAGACGCAGACATCCTCATACAACTGCAGTAATTTCAAAACCCATCACCTCACTATATATGGATTAAAAACATTCACAAACGTTTTTAAAATCCTATATATAGATTATGACACGTATTTTTCTTGATGGTCACGAGTCGATATTGTGACAGTTTACGTGTGAGCATACGACAAAAAAGAGCCTCGTCTTCGGTAAGACAAGGCCCAACGTTATTTGTGACAAACGTCATTTATTTAGCAGCTTTGACGACTTTTAATTCGACTTCTTCCTCTAATTCTTGTGCCTCACGGAGACCTTTTGAGTTGAGCCATGTATAGATGGCTCCCATGAAGAGGGCGCCGCCGATAATGTTACCGAACGTCGCAGGAATCAAGTTGTGGATTGCACCTGCCATGCTGATTGTCTCAGGGTGTGGAACGACGAGCGTCAAGGCGAACAAGACGAAGTTGGCGATAACATGGTCGAATCCTGAAGCGAAGAAGACGGCAACAAGGAAAATCATCGAGAAAATTTGAGCGAATTCATTTTTCATTTGTTTCGGTAAGAAAATGGCGAGACAGACCATCCAGTTACAGAAGATGGCGCGGAAGAAAATTTCGACCGTCGTATGATGCATTTTCCCCTCAACGACTGAGAACAGCCAGTTGTTCATCCCGAGCTCTTGGATGACGCCAGTCGGTGCAAGTAGTAAGGCGAATAAGATTCCCCCGAGTGCGTTCCCGACGAAGCAGAGCAACCAAACGAGCATCGTGTCGCTGAGCGTTGTATAGCCGCGAAGTGTCGACGTTGTGAAATACATCGTATTCCCCGTGAACAACTCCGCTCCCCCATAGATGATCATGACGAGCGCAATCCCGAACGAGAAGCCCCCGATGAGTGTTGTGAACGGAGATTCCGCTAAATACATACCGTTGACGACTTTCAAAGTGAAGATTGAAGCAAAGCCGATAAAGATCCCGGCTAACATTGCCCGTAAAAAATATTCCATTGGACGATAATGAATCATTTGCGAGGAAGCCTGTGCTTTTTTCCGTAATGATTCGAGTGCATGGATTTCCATTGATGCCATGTCACAAACCCTTCTTTCTGAATAATTAAATAGGAAAGTATCAGTTCGAATATGTGAAATCATTAACAATATAAACTGTACAGTCTCTGTTGGCAATCACCTCTAGAAGGAATTGACAGAGTGTTCACATCGTAATCGTTTACATATGGCGGATTTGTGACAAAGAAAAAGTGCTTCGATTTCTCGAAGCACGTTCTCTACAATTATTCTTTATCCTCAGTCGATTCTTCTGTTTCTTCAGAAGATCCTTCAGAAGCTTCTTCTTCAGTCGAACCTTCCTCTGATTCAGTTTCTTCCTCTTCCTCAGCAACCGGCTCATTCACAGAGGCGATGTGCATATCTGGTTCAGAGACAATCGTGTACGATTTGTCTTCTGGAAGATCCGCTACTGTCACCGAGTCACCGATTTCGAGGTCTGACACGTCAAGTTCGATGCGTTCAGGGATGTTGGCAGGTGTCGCAGAAACCGTCACTTTATAGAGCGACTGAGCGAGATATCCGCCTTCTTTGACGCCTTTCGCGTCGCCGACGAGGGCAATATCCGCTTCGACTTCTGTCTCTTCATCCATCTTCACAGCCATAAATTCGACGTGCTGATAGAAGTTTGTGAACGGATCTGTTTCTGATCCGTGCACGAGCGTGTTGATCTTGTTTCCATCGAAATGGAGTTCAATCAAGGCGTTGTCACCGTGGTCTCGAAGAATTTTACGAAGGTCCATCTCGTCAAACACGATTGGTGTGCTATCTACTTTATAACCATAGACAACTCCTAACGCTTTTCCTTCGTTACGCAACTTCGTGCGTAGTGACCGTGGGCGTAATTCTCGTTTTGATACTTGAAGTTTGTTCGTCATTTTCTTTTCCTCCTACATGGATATACATTTCATGTCGACATCTTGAGGGTGAGGCAGTGAAAAAGCCACCTCTCAACCTCGATGCGTTGAGTGACATGTGTATAGTTTTCCCATGAGGACTTGTAAATAAACGTTACATCGTATTAAAACAAGGTAACAAGACGATTACATGACGCGTTTAAACAACTTCTCGAGTTCGTACGTGCTCCACTTCACGAGAATCGGACGACCGTGCGGACAAGTGAATGGAGACGTCGTACGACCTAAATCATCAATCAATTGTCGCATCATGTCCATATTGAGTGGATGATTCGCTTTGATCGACCGTTTACACGCCATGAGGATTGATGCTTCCTCACGATATTTCGCGATGTCAATCGAGCGTTGTTGAATCGCCATCTCCACTAGATCACGAATTGTACCCTCTAAGTCATGTTGCGGATACCATGTCGGAATCTCGCGCACGAGGAACGTGTTTCCCCCAAACGGTTCTAATGTGATACCGGCTTCTGCTAGAAGCGGGAGCACTTCTTCGATGGCGAGCGTCTCTTCTTGCGTGAACTCTAACGTTAACGGAATCAACAGAAGCTGATACTCTTTTTCCGGACGTCCTAACTGCTCATAAAACAATTCATACTTGATGCGTTCCTGGGCAGCATGTTGGTCCATCACGTACATCCCGTCTTCCGCTCCACAGACGATATAACTCGAGTGCAGTTGTCCGATGACGTCTAATGCTGGAAGACGTTCGGACTGAAGAACGGGTTCCTCGACCTGTTCTACCTGGAGCATCTCCGGCTCTGGTTCATGAACGAGCGGCGCCGGGTTCCACTGGGAAGGAGACGTGAGCGACTCTTTTCGCTCACGAGGAATCGGATAATTCCACTCGACCGTGTCTACTTGTTTAGGTTGCGGTTCCATCGAGAAGTCGAGTTTCGACTGTTCGGACGGTGTCTCTCGTTTTGGTTTTGATTCTTGTTTCACAGACGGAATGAGACGTTGCTCACGGAGCGTCAATTGAACGGTCTCTCGGATGAGCTGGCATAGTTCTTTTTCTTTCGACAAGCGTACTTCACGTTTCGTCGGATGGACGTTCACGTCAATCAACATCGGGTCCATCTTCACTTCGAGCACGGCAATCGGATAGCGACCAATCGGTAAGAGCGTATGATAGCCTTCGAGCACACTTTGTGTCAGTGCAAAGTTCTTGATGCTTCGACCGTTTAAGATGAGGGTCACATATTGTTTGTTCGAACGGGTCACTTCCGGGCGTACGAGATGCGCGCTCAACGTATAGTCGTTCGTCTTGCTCGACGCCGTAACGATTTGTGCGGCGACTTGTCGACCATAGATGGCGAGCATGACTTGTTTCAAGTCTCCATTGCCGTTCGTGCGCAATAATTCTTTCTCTTCATGAAAGACGGTGAAGCGAATCTCTGGATGAGACAGTGCCAAACGGTTCAACGTATCGGTAATGCTCGCGAGTTCTGTAGCCGATGTCTTCAAATATTTCAGACGAGCCGGTGTGTTGAAGAAAAGTTGACTGACCGCGATCTCGGTTCCGACATTCGCCGCCGCCGGATTCGTCTCCTTTACGACACCGCCTTCAAGCGTCATCTCAAAACCGTCTTCATCTGCTCGTTTAGACTTTAACGAGACGTGACTGACCGACGCAATCGAGGCAAGTGCCTCACCACGGAAACCGAGCGTCCGAATACGAAACAAGTCATGCTCGTCCCGGATTTTACTCGTCGCATGTCGTAAGAAGGCTCGGGCTGCGTCTTCTTCATGGAACCCATGCCCGTTGTCACGGACTTTGATGAGACGGATACCCGCCTCTTGTAAGTCGACGTCCACTTTCGTCGCTCCCGCATCGATCGCATTCTCGACTAATTCTTTGACAACGGAAGCCGGTCGTTCGACGACCTCCCCGGCTGCGATTCGGTTCGCGAGTTGTTCCGGTAACTCTCGAATGATTCCCATCGACTCACCCTTTCTTTGCGGTCTGTTGCAGTTCGTAGAGCGCCTGCATCGCTTCGATTGGATTCATTGCCAATAGATCGAGTTTGAGCAGCTGTTCTCGAACAGCGTCATTCGACTCGAACAATGACAACTGACTGACTTCTTCCACTTGAGGTGGAGCGGTTTGCTCGTTCAAAGCAGGTTTCGTTGCTTCGGATTCGAGTTCTGACAGAATCGTCCGTGCCCGGTCAATCAATGAATCTGGGAGTTCGGCCAATTCCGCCACGTGAATCCCATACGATTTATCCGCACGTCCTGGATGCACTTCATGGAGGAAGACGACACGCCCATCCCGCTCAATCGCCCGAACATGAACATTCTCAAGTGTCGGAATCGAATCCTCGAGCACCGTCAGTTCATGATAGTGCGTCGAGAAGAGTGTCTTCGCTCCGATTGTTGAGGCAATATACTCGACAATTGCCTGTGCAAGTGCCATCCCATCATACGTTGACGTCCCTCGACCAATCTCATCCAATAGAATCAGACTATTGCTCGTCGCCTCTGTGACGGCTTGTCGCGTCTCGGTCATCTCGACCATGAACGTCGACTGTCCGCTCACCAAATCGTCCGCCGCACCGATCCGTGTAAAGATGCGGTCAAAGAGCGGGAGTTCTGCTGCTTCTGCCGGGACGAATGAACCGATTTGATGAAGGATCGCAATCAACGCAAACTGACGCATATACGTCGATTTACCGGACATGTTCGGTCCGGTGATGAGTAACATTTGACGTGTGTCGTCAAGTGTCAAGTCATTAGCGACATACTCACCTCGCGGCAAGACCGTCTCAATGACAGGGTGACGGCCGCGTTCGATTTGTACGTGCGATGTAGTTTTCGGGCGTACATATTCTCGTCTTTCCGCTACAACGGCAAGGGCGAGGAGCACATCCAACTCACTGAGTGAACGGGCCAATTGCTGAAGAGCCTTCGTGTACGTCTTCACTTCTTCTCGAAGTGCGACAAACAAGTCATATTCGAGCGTACAGCTCTTCTCTTCCGCTCCTAAGATGAGGGCTTCCTTCTCTTTTAGCTCAGGCGTAATGTATCGTTCCGCATTCGTCAATGTCTGTTTCCGCTCATAACGCCCTTCTTCGAGCAGTTTCGCATTCGCCTTCGTCACTTCCAAGTAGTAGCCGAATACGCGGTTATAACCGACTTTCAACGACTTGATGCCGGTTGCGATACGTTCCTGTTGTTCGAGGTTGGCAATCCACGATTTCCCGTTCGCTTTCGCTTCTAGCAGTTCATCGAGCTCTTCTGAATACCCGTGACGAATCATCCCACCTTCTTTCGTCGAGATCGGAGGTGAGTCGACGAGGGCAGTCCGGAGCTGTTCACTCAACGTCTCGAACGAGTCGAGATTCTGTTCGATTTGCTGCAAACGATCCGCTTTCACTGTTTGTAAGAGTGACCGGACAGAAGGCATCCGCTCGAGCGTGTCGCGAAGTTGGACGAGATCTCGCGCATTCGCTGTCCCGTACCCAACTTTCGCGACAAGGCGTTCGATGTCATAGACTCGCTTCAACTCTTCCTGTAGTTGATCGCGCAACATGAAGTCGTCCACTAAGTTCTCCACGGCGTCCTGTCGCTCTTTGATGCCTTGTTCGGTATAAAGCGGTTGTTCGAGCCAGCGTTTCAACAAACGACCGCCCATCGCCGTCGTCGTCTCATCAAGTAGTGAAAGGAGTGACCCTTTCCGTTCTCCCGAACGAGCGGAACGAAACAGTTCAAGGTTTCTGGCCGTATTGGCGTCGAGCTGCATATGCTGTTCGACCTCATAGGCGACAGCCGGTTGCAAGTGATCGAGCGAACGCTTCTGTGTTTTCGTGAGATAGGCGAACAGCAACTCAAATGCCGAGCGCTGCGCCTCGTCTTTCGCACCTTGTGCGAGTGGACTCTCCCGCTTGTCCACTTGAATCGAGAGAGGAATGCCGGTCTGTTTTAACAAGTCAGCGAGTCGTTCATCCTCAACGATGACCTCGTTCGGAAGCAATCCTTCGATTTCTCGTAAGACGGCTTCTTCTGACGAGAGCGTCGTCAACCACGATTCCCCCGTCGTCACGTCACCTCTAGCAATCCCAAAACGTCCCGCGACGTCCGAGATGGCGACGAGATAACGGTTCTCTTTTTCGCTGAGTGATGCCATGTATGTACCTGGCGTGATCACTTGAATGACTTCTCGCTTCACAAGTCCTTTTGTCGCTTTCGGATCTTCTGTCTGTTCGCAGATGGCGACGTTGAATCCTTTTTCGATCAGTTGTTCGATGTAGATTGCCGCCGAATGATGTGGGACACCACACATCGGAATTGGATGCTCGGCCTGCTTCCCATTTTTAGAAGTGAGCGTGAGCTCTAACTCTTTCGCGACAATTTGTGCATCTTCAAAAAACAACTCGTAAAAGTCACCGAGTCGATAGAATAAAAAGGCGTCCGGATAGTCTGCCTTGATTGAGAAATATTGTTTCATCATTGGTGTCTGATGGACTTCTTGCATGTTGATTCACCTCTAGAAAGTACAACAGCTGACCATCGGCCAGCTGTGTCGTTTTAGTATCCGCAGCCGCCGCGTGCTTGTTCAGCCGCCATGCCGCTCCCTGTCTTCCCTGCAAGGACGTCTCCGTCCGTCGATTCGATGATGCGGTCCGTCACGGAGTTCGCGAGCGTGACCGTCACGTATTGAAGCAAATCGTTCACTTCGACTTGTGTCTCCTGGAATGCTTGAACGACCGGGATTGAATCGAGTTCTTCCATCGCTTTATCGATCTTCTGTTCGACTTTCGCAAGTGCTTCCGTCTTGCCGTAATGCTTACAGTTTACGGCTTCTTTTTGTAAGAACTTGATTCGTTTAATCAACGTCTGTACGCGGTCACTTCCGTTCACTTTCGCTTCCGCTTCTTTGAAACGCGCCACTTCTGGTGTTTGTGCTAATACGTCTGCCAATTCTCTTGCTTTTGCAATTACTTGTTGATCGGTCACCATTGTAAACCCCTTTATGTCTATGATGTAATCGTGCTCAAAGGCACGTGAATGTTCTTTCTCATTCTAACATGAACGATTCGGAAACGGTACTAGCGGGATTCGTTGATTCTCGTAACATATCGACGTGTGGAATACGATCTTCTTGATACACATCACTTGTCCGTTTGAAGCCAAACGAGGCATAAAAAGGTTCCACATATGTCTGAGCTTGCAGATATAATGTCTCATGACCAAAATCCTTAATTGCAGCTTCCATCAGCTTACGAGAATGACCTTTCCCTCGATGCGTCGCTTTCGTGACGACACGTCCGATGGCGACTGGAGAGGCTTCCGTCAAAACACGAAGGGCAGAGACAATCTCTCCATCTTCTTCGATCCAATAATGGATGGCTTGTTCATCTTTTCCATCGATTTCTTGATACGGACAGTTCTGTTCGACGACGAAAATCTCAGTCCGTAGCGCCAGTAAGCGATACAATTCCAATGTTGTCAGTTCATCAAATGTTTTTTTCTTCATCAATATCCCCCTAATCAATCGTCACCCCGAGTGCTCGGGCAACATGTAACCCGCTCGTCATTGCGCCAATCGTCCCCGCCCCTGGAAATACGGTATCCCCGCATACATAAAAGTTCGGCAAGTCTGTGCGATAACTCGCGGCACGGAACAACGCCTGGCTTGGCGTCTGGGCATACCCCCCGACTGCCCCATGCGGTCGCTTCGTATACTTCACCCATGCACCTGGTCCACCAGGAAGGAGAAGTGACGATTCACGGTCCCAATCGGGAAATCCAGTCGCGACGACGTCGACGAGACGATTGGTCCAATCTTGTTCTAGTTTCTCATATGCCGCCCGGTCTTTCCAATGTTGCCATTCTGATAAATCGATATGCGTGGATACCGTAATGGTCCGTTCCGGTTTTTCTGTGCGCAACACGTCATCCGGCGCCGACATGGATATGAACGCATGCCCACTCGGTAATCGCTCGTGATAGATTTGTTGAAATAGTGGTTGCTGTTGACAGACATCCTCAGGCAAGACGAGGTAGAGACTGAACGTGCCCCATTGCGACTGCTTCAACTGTCTTCGATATTGTCGTTTGAAGCGTCGTTGTTCCTGTCCTTTAAGAAGTTCGCTCGTCCGCTCAATCGGGATGGCGGAAACAATCACATCGACTAGTTCAAGTCGTCCTCTTCGATCGGTGATGAGCCATCCATCCGTCACTCGTTCGATGGACTGGACGTCTCTCCCTAATTTCGTCTCGCCACCAAACGTTCGGACGGCGCGCTCTAACGCATGAGCCAATTGATATAGCCCACCTTCCACATAGTACGCTCCTTCGTGATAGACCGACAGCGCCACTGCACCGAGTAAATGACTCGCTTCTTTCGCACCGGTCTGCAAACTATCGAGCAGGACTCCATCGATAAATCGCTCGAACATCGTACCGTTCAATCCATGACGAGCCAACGTGTCACCGAGTGGCCGCTGGAGTTTCAGGAGCGTGGTAAGTTGTTTCGGTCGGAACCCCTTCATTGCGTATACCATATCCGATGTCGTGCGAAACGGAAGTGCAGGTAACTGCTGAAACAACGGACGAATCTTCTCAAAGTCACCCCACACTTCACGATAAAACGCATGGATTGCCTCGTGGTTCTCTGGGAACGCATGACTGAGCTCATCAAGCAGACGTTCTCGGTCGCGATAGTAAGTGAGGGTGACGCCAGGCAGATGAATGTCCATCACCTCGTCCAGTAACGTCACCTTGACCGATTCTCCTAATGTTTCAAGAACCCGCTGATGGACCCCTCCTCGTTCGAACCCCATACCGAGTGTTGCGCCTGCAGGAAACAAATAGTCACCCCGTTGAAACTTGCCGGCACACCCGCCCCATTCACGCGATGCTTCAAAGACGATGACATCATGCCCTTTTTGTTGCGCGAGCGCAGCTGCCGTCAAGCCCGCGACACCTCCACCTATGACCCCGATTTTCATGTACATCCCTCCTATCTGTATCATACCTGCTCCTTTAAAAAATTGAAGAAATGAATCGGTTTTTGAGATTCCAGCGTTCTTTTGAAGGGAACTGATTCTCTTATGCAGAAATAGTTTACAGTCTGAAAAGGTAAGGTGATGAAAATGCGTAGTCGTGTCATGGTTTATTTATTGATTCCTATCCTCATCTTTATTGGTATACTGATTACCCCACCTTCCGAGGAATCGCTCAAGCTCGCGACGATGACAGTCGTCAGCATCCAGGAGATGATTCCTTACGAAAAAGAGTATACGGTACAGAAAGTGCTAGAAGAGCGATCGGTGGACGACAAATCAGCCATCATCGAAGAATGGCGTCTCGAGCAAGGAGCGAGAACGTCTTATAGTTATGTGCTCAGACTGAGAGGATTTGACCATGTGACACAGATTGATGCAGGAGCGGCCAACACGAGATCGGACGGCTATTACGCGATGCAGGCGCATAGCCCTATTTTTGAGACGGACAAGCCCGTGTCCACGAACTATCCGATTGTCGTGTTCAGTTCGGAACAACGTCTCGTCATCGGACAGATGGATGTCCGGGTCATTTACGAAGAGGACGGTCAATTGAAGAAATGGATTGTATTGGAGGATGAATAAGTTGAAAAATTATATACATTCGATGAGAGAGCTCATCGGTAACCGTCCTTTCATTATGGTCGGTGCTGCAGTAGCTGTACAAAATGATAATCAAGAATTTTTATTTCAACTAAGGAAAGATACAAAGGAATGGGGACTTCCTGGAGGGGCGATGGAACCCGGAGAAACAATTGAACAAACAGCACAAAGAGAATTGTATGAAGAAACGGGTCTCTCTTCCAACCAATTAACTCTAATCTCAGTTTTCTCTGGACCTGATTTTTTCTTTGAATATCCAAATGGCGATCAAGTACATAATGTTACCCATTTATTCATCACTGACACAGTGACGGGCACGTTATGTTTAAACGATGATGAAGGAATAGATTTAAAATATTTTTCACTACAAAATCTACCAGAAAACATGGATGCACGGGCAAAGTTAATCTTATCGAGTCCATCAATGAAAGAAGTGACTATATGAAACGCATCATGATCATCGGTTCTGGTGGTGCGGGGAAATCCACACTCGCCCGTCAACTCGGTGAAGGATTACATCTCGATGTCTATCATTTGGACGCCCTCATGTGGAGACCGGGATGGGTGATGGCGCCAAGAGAGGAACGAATCGATATTCAACAACGACTCGTGAAAAAAGATGAATGGGTCATCGATGGAAACTTCGGGAATACGCTTGATTTACGACTGCAGGCAGCGGACACTGTCATTTTAATCGATCTTCCACGCATCGTCTGTATATACCGTGTCCTTAAACGAGTCGTCCGATATCGTGGTACGACGCGACCGGACATGGGCGCATCCTGTGAGGAAAAACTCGATTTCGCATTCCTCAAGTGGGTTTGGAATTTTCCTGACGTTCAAAAACCGGAGATGGTCAAACGAATCAAACAATATTCTCACGAGAAACAGATCATCGTCTTAAAATCTCGGAAAGATGTTGCAAAATTCATTCATCAATTGAAAAGGCATAAATTTCCATGAACCCTATCCTTCACAAAATCGGCACCATCTTTATTCCGGTGAGTGATATTCAAAAAGCGCGTGACTGGTATTGTGATTTATTCGATCTTTCAACAAAAGGAGAAATCTTATTCGACCATTTATATGTCATTCCATTAGAGGGTACCAACCTCGTTTTAGATAGCAACATCTACTCAAAAGATAACATCATCCAGACACCACTGTTTCACTTAAATACACACGATATTCATCAAGCTTATTCTTATATGACTCAACACGACATTGAGGTCATTACACCCATTGAGCACGAACATTGGTTCAATTTCAAAGATCTTGACGGGAACGTCATCATGGTATGCAAATGCTAACATCGGATCAAACCTTCAACTAACCCTATCAGGTTATTCAGGTCGATTGTATCGAAGACTATCTTAAGGAAATGAGCCTTTTTAACAAGTAAATCAAGTTGTATGAGTAATAAGATTTGCTCCTACTTAGATGTGAGGTGATCATCTGTTTTTTCTTCAAATGTCTGGAACACCTGGATCAGGAAAATCCACATTGGCTAAACGAATCATCCAACACGTACATGCGGTCGTCATCGATCATGATGTTTCAAAGACCGCCCTACTCCATACGCTTCCTGATGGCAACTTCTCGGATGGAGAAATCGGGAAGATGGCTTATGATGTCGATTGGTCCCTCGTCGAGTATCACTTATCACTTGGACAAAACGTCATTCTCGACAGTCCTTGTCTCTATGATGAAATACTCGATAAAGGGATAGCGATTTCCACCAAGTACGGAGCGACTTACCGTTATATCGAGTGTCGTCATGAAAATTACGAAGAAATTAACACACGACTTCGAAACCGTGTCAGACGGCCGAGTCAAATGGATCAAGTTTCGTATGAGAATTGGTCTAAGATGAATGAACGCTGCAAACGGCCTACTAACCATCCTTACTTACAAACCTATACGATGGACAATCGAGAAATTCCAATCGAGCAAATCATGTCTTATCTGTTGAAAAACTAATAAGAGAACGCTTTCAGATAGAAAGTGCTTCTCTTTTTAATAATTTCGTATATTTATGCTTTACAATTAATAATCATACATATACACTTAGTCTCATCTACAACAGGGAGGCATTATACACATATGAAAAAATGGTTATTAGCAGGATCACTTATGATGAGCGCAGTATTACTCGGTGCATGTAGTCAAGAGACAGAAGGTGAAGCGACAGAACAAAAAACGCTCGTCATGGGGACGAGCGCCGATTACTTCCCATATGAATTTGTCGATACGGCAAACGGGGATGCGATTGTCGGATTTGATATTGAAATCGCGGAGACAATCACAGAACGTCTCGGTTACGAATTGAAGATTGAAGATATGGACTTCGGTAGCTTACTCGGAGCCCTCAATAGCGGGCGTGTCGACTTCGTCATGGCCGGGATGACGCCAACAGAAGAGCGTAAAGAGAATGCCGATTTCTCAGACATCTATCTATCCGCGACAAACTTGATCATGACTAAAGACGAGTCCCTTCAGGCAATCGAAGATTTGTCTGGTAAGAAAATCGGTGTCCAAACGGCTTCGATTCAAGAAAATATCGCTAAAGAACAAGCACCTGACGCTGAACTCGTATCGTTGAACAAGATCCCTGAAATCGTTCAAGAGTTGAACACAGGTCGAATCGATGCAATGGTCATCGAAGACACGGTCGCACAAAAATATTTAGACCAAGATGACAGCTTCTATACATTCGCTTTGAAAGAAGATGGCGAAAAAGGATCAGCTGCTGCCTTCAAATTAGATGATGAGTTACGCGACCAGTTCAACGAAGAATTGAACAAAATGATGGAGTCTGGCGAAATCGATGAATTGGTGAAAAAATGGTTCTCGATGGAGCCAACTGAATGAGACAAGTCGAGCTACCGATCTATCCCGTCGTATATCCGACGGGACATCGGTTAAACCAAAATGAAAGTCAATTCCCGTTACCTGACCGCATCAAGAATCAGCTTGATTCGTTGACGTATAATGATTTACACGAATATCCGGTAGAACCGATCAATGAATTGTTCGAACGCTACGCTGCGTACGTTGGCGTCACACCCGAGCAATTACTCGTCGGTTGTGGGAGTGATGAGATGATTCATGTCGTGACGCAAGCATTGCTCACACCACATGACATCGTCTTGTCTCCGGCACCTGACTTTTCGATGTATCCCATTTTCACGACCATCGCACACGGTCATCATGTTCAAGCCGTTGATTTATCGTATGAGGCAATTGTAGAGGCAATCGAAACGCATCATCCGAAGCTTCTTCTTCTCTCGAATCCGAACAATCCAACCGGGAAGCTGTGGACCGTAGAAGAGTTGACGCATCTCGCCTCACTCGTGCCATATATCGTGGTGGATGAGGCCTATATGGACTTCTCACCAGATGCGAGCATGATTCCTTTCATTGCGAACCATCCGAATCTCATCGTGCTTCGCACGATGTCAAAAGCGTTTGGATTGGCAAACGTACGAATCGGATTCATGGTGACAAACAACGAACTCGCACACTATTTCCGTCAATTCATCCCACCGTTCAACATTAGCGGGGTGAGTGCAAAGATTTGTAACATCTTCTTAAAAGATGTGACTTATCTTCAAGAAACAATCGAATGGCATGACGAGATGCGTCAAAAGTGGGCATCCGCATTTAATTCAATTGGTCATGTCCTACCTGCCTCGACAAACTTTTTGTACATCGAACTCGAGCAACCTGAAGCGGTATGGACGCATTTGACTGCATTGAACGTACACACGTCGAAACAACCGACGGGCATTCGAGTGACCATCGGTGACGAAGCGGCACTTCAGCTTGCACATACAGCAATCCAGCAATTCATAGAAACCAGTCACGTAAAAAACTCCTGAACCTCGTGTTCAGGAGTTTTTCTCAGTCAATCGTTTTGATCACGCGCGCCGGGTTTCCTCCCACGACCGTCCGTGGTGGCACATCTTTTGTGACGACTGCACCAGATGCGATGACTGCCTCATCACCAATCGTCACACCCGGATTGATGATGGCCCCTCCACCAATCCACACCCGGTTCCCGATTGTCACAGGTTTTCCGAACTCATACCCAGAGATGCGCTCAATCGGGTCGATCGGGTGTGTTGCCGTGTAAATATGTACCCCCGGCGCAAGCATACAGTCATCCCCGAAAGTGATCGGACAGATGTCAAGGAAGACACAGTCAAAGTTCGCATAGAATCGTTCACCTAAGTGAATATTATACCCGTAATCACATTTGAAATTCGGTTCGATGTAATACGACTCTTTCGTCGAACCGAGTAACTCACTAAGAATTTCTTTCCGCTCAGTCAAATCATCAATCCCGGAACGATTGAATCGCTCGGTCAATCGCCGAGCATGCTTCCGGTCTGCGACGAGCGTCTCATCACCAGCTAAATATAATTCACCACGAATCATCTTCTCTTTTTCCGTCATCATGATCCCTCCTTACACTCAGTATAGAGGATTTTCAAATCATTTAGGGAATAGAGACAAGGATGAGCAGAAGGAGGAAGATGTGATGAAACGTATTTTAGAGTGTCGGGCAAGTGATTTTATCACGTTTAATCGTCACGACTTAGTCGAATCGATTCGAAAAGCAGAAGGACGAACGGTCATGGCCGAGGTCATCCCGACGGTGCAACCGCTTTACCCAGAAGTCACGAATGCAGAACTCGCGCGAGCGTTCGGCGCCGACTTGATTTTATTGAACATGTTAGATGTGTTCCATCCTTACATTAAAGGACTTGAAAGTCACGCGCTGTTCGGCGACATGCCAGGTGAGGAGATGAGTGACCATCCGATTTTGGAACTAAAGCGATTGATTGGATTGCCGATTGGAGTCAATTTAGAGCCTGTCGACTTTTCAGAGAAATCGTCTGAAATGAATGAAGTGAAACGAGGTAGACTCGCTTCAGTCGAAGCGTTCCAAAAAGCGTCTGAACTCGGGATCGATTTTGTTTGTCTGACAGGTAACCCGAATACCGGGGTCACGAATGAAGCAATCGAACAAGCCATCATCCGGGGACGTCGTGAATTCGCTGGCGCTATCATTGCCGGGAAGATGCATCAGGCCGGTGTCGGCAGCGTATTAGATCGCGACGCATACATCCGCTTCGTTGAAGCAGGGGCAGACATCATTCTTCTACCGGCTCCAGGAACCGTTCCGGGTGTCCGTGAAGAGGCATTCCACGAACTCGTACAAGAACTGCAAGCACTCGGAGCACTCACGTTAGCCGCGATTGGGA
This sequence comes from Exiguobacterium sp. USCH10, assembly GCF_037619445.1. Classification (GTDB taxonomy): domain Bacteria; phylum Bacillota; class Bacilli; order Exiguobacteriales; family Exiguobacteriaceae; genus Exiguobacterium; species Exiguobacterium aestuarii_A. The sequence goes on from NZ_JAQPZO010000001.1 coordinate 25,598, forward strand.
CATCTCAAGAAGGGGCCGATGTGGCGACTGTTCGCGAGATCGCACTCTCTTCAAAGCGCGGGGGCGCAGATATCGTTCATATCGGTGACGCCGGATTGTCTGGGATTGCCGTACCAGAGAACATTCAGGCACTTTCAATTTCCATTCGCGGGCGACGTCATACATACATTCGCATGGCTGCCTCGGTCAATCGTTGACACAAAAAAGGAAGGAGGCGCGCTCCTTCCTTTTGCTTTACCATTCCGTGACGTCTCGACGAGGCTTCGCCGGCGTCGTCGTGCCGTGACGTTTGGCAAGTAACGCTTCCACATCTTCAAAGCGCACACCTTTAGCTGCCAATAAGACGAGCAGGTGATACAGAAGGTCGGCCGATTCTTCGACCAAATCTTCGTCCGTCATTGCGGCAATCACGACCTCGAACGATTCTTCACCGAACTTCTTCGCAATTTTTTCAACGCCTTGTTCAAACAAATACGTCGTATATGAACCTTCTTTTGGTTCATTTTTTCTGGACTCGATCAATTGCTCCAATTCATGAATCATACGTTCACCTCCGTAAAGAAACAGCTTCGATTACCGGTATGACACGTCGGACCGTTCGCATGGACACGAACGAGAAGCGCATCCTGGTCACAGTCGACGTGGATACTGACGACGTCAAGTGTGTTGCCGCTCGTCTCTCCTTTCATCCATAGCCTACCTTTTGAACGAGACCAGAACGTCACGACCCGCTCACGTAGCGTTTGACGGATAGCCTCATCGTTCATATATCCGAGCATGAGAACGGCCCCGTCTTCTTCTGAGACGATGATGGCGGGAATCAATCCATTTTCGTCGAAACGAACCGCATCGGCAAGTTGTGACTCGTGCATACGTGCTTCACCTCTTCTACTGTCGTTTTTCGGTCATGTAAGATGGAGGCAAGTAGTGCGGCATCGACCTTCTCGAGCGCTTCGACTACGTGCTCGGCATTCCCCGCCCCACCTGAGGCGATAATCGGAATGTCGACGACTTCGCGAAGTTGTTCTAAAATCGCAAGGTCATATCCGCTTTGCTTTCCGTCTTGGTTCATGGACGTGACAAGAAGTTCACCCGCCCCGAGTGCGGCCACTTGTTTCGCCCATTCGACCGCTAACAGTTCTGTCTTCTGTTTACCGCCATATGTGTACACATAGTATTCCCCGTCTTCAAATTTCACGTCGATCGCAACGACGATACATTGTGACCCGAAACGATCGGCCGCTTCTCGAATGAGACTTGGGGATTCGACAGCGAGCGTGTTCAACGATACTTTATCTGCTCCTGCTTTTAATAATGACGAGATGTCATCAAGTGAACGAATCCCTCCACCGACCGTCAACGGGATGAATACTTTCCGTGCCACTGCACTGACGACATCTAGCATCGTCTGGCGGCGTTCCGTACTTGCCGTGATGTCGAGAAAGACGAGTTCATCGGCTCCGGACTCATCATAATACTTCGCGATTTCGACCGGGTCACCGATGTCTCGTAGTTGAACGAATTCAATCCCTTTGACGACACGGCCTTCCTTCACATCGAGACATGGAATAATTCTGCGTTTAAGCATAACGCGCCTCCCATTCAATCAGTTCATCGATACTTACTTTACCGGACAGAAGTGCTTTCCCGACGACGGCCTCATCAATCTTAGCCATCTTTAGTTCCTTCACGTCCTCTTCGGTCGTCACACCCCCTGAGGCAATGAGTGTGACGTTGACGATTTGGCGTAGCGCCTTCATGCGCGCGACGTTCGGTCCATTCAGTTTCCCGTCGGACCCGATGTCCGTATACAGAATCGTCTCGATTCCACGTTTGACGAGGTCTTGAGCGACCGAGATGTCATCGAGCTTTGTCGCTTCCTGCCATCCATTGATGGCGACCTTTCCGTCATAAGCATCGAGTGCCACAGCAACTCGTTTGCCATACTTTTCAATCGCCTTGTCTAAAAAGTCAGGATCCGTAAATGCCTTCGTCCCTAAAAGGACGCGGTCCGCTCCTGTTTCCATGACCGCATCGAGTGAGGCTTCTGAACGAATCCCACCACCCGTCTGTACGAGAAAGCCAAGAGACTTCGCATAACGGACGACATCTAAGTGACGCGGTTCGCCTGCCTTAGCCCCTTCTAAGTCGATCAAGTGAATCATCGGCACTTTTCCTTGCCACGCTTTTAATAATTCATACGGGTCACCGTATTGTTCTTCCGTCGAAAAATCGCCTTCCGTCAAACGGACGATCTTGCCTCCAATTAAATCAATGGCGGGTAGTAATTTCACGCTCGACCGCCTCCTTCCATTCTTGAAGTAAACTGAGACCGAACGCCCCACTTTTTTCCGGGTGAAACTGCATGCCTGTGACGAGTCCTTTTTGAACAATCGCGGGAACACGCTCTCCCATATATTCCGCTTCCGCCACGATATTGGCATCGTCCGTCACGGCGTGATAAGAGTGTACAAAATAGACGTCCTCATCGCGAAGAATCGAGTTCCATCCAACGTGTGGAAGACGCTTCGCGCGCATCCGCTCAACCATGCCCGGAATCAACCCGAGACCTTTTGTCGGCATGCCTTCCGTGCTCGAATCAAACAGGAGCTGCATCCCAAGACAGATCCCTAAAAACGGCTTTTCCGTCGCCATCTTTTGTAATAGCGGGATGAGCCCCGTCTGTTCGAGTGATTGCATCGCTTGCGGGAAGGCACCGACCCCAGGAAGTAAAATGGCGTCCGCTTCTTCAATTTGGCTTGCATCATTCGTAATCACGACGTAGCAACCGATGGCCTGCAACGCACGTTCGACGTTGAATACGTTACCCATTCCATAATCGATGACCGCTACTTTCATCCTTCAATCCATCCTTTCGTAGAAGGGAGACGATCCGTCCCATCGCTCGAGACCGCCTCAGCAAGTGCTCGTCCGAACGCTTTGAACAACCCTTCAATCATGTGGTGTGAGTTCGATCCATACAGGACCGCAAGGTGAAGCGTGAGTCGACCGTTCATGGCAACCGCTCGGAAGAATTCCTCAGCGAGCTCGGTATCAAAATCCCCAAGCTTCGGATTGCGGATATCAGCTTGATAGACAAGGAAGGGACGTCCTGACACATCGACGACCGCTCGCGCTAACGTCTCGTCCATCGGCATATAACTCGTTCCATAGCGGCGAATCCCGACTTTGTCTCCGAGAGATTTGGCGATGAGTTGACCGAGCGCAATCCCCACATCTTCCACTGTATGGTGGGCATCGACCCATGTATCTCCTTCGACTTTCACCTCTAAGTCCATCTGACTGTGAAAGGCAAGTAACGTCAACATGTGGTCAAAAAAACCGACTCCTGTTTGGATGGTGCTTTCTCCTGTTCCATCTAGATTGACTCGAATCTCAATTTTTGTCTCTTTCGTCTCACGCTTTAGTTCAGCTGTTCTCAACAGAATTCACCTCTTCAATCGTTTGTCGGATATAGGCATACGCCTCATCTGTCCCTGCACTGACACGTAATCCATCCGGAAACGCACGTACATGGACGCCTTTTTCAAGGAAGCGGGATGCCCACCCTTCACTGTCATCGGTTTTGACATAGATAAAGTTGGCACGACTCGGTAAAATCTCACCGATCGGTCGTAACAACTCAGTTAATTTCTCACGTTGCGCCGTATGGAACTGAATCGACTCTTGGATATACGTCTCATCACGCAATACAACGTTGGCGACCGAGGCACTGAGTCCACTCACGTTGAACGGTGAACGGAATCGGTCGATCTGTTCGATGATTTCTTCTGACGCAATCATGAATCCAATTCGAAGGTTCGCAAGACCGAACGCTTTTGATAACGTCCGTAAAATGATGACGTTCGGATGCTCGTTCAAGCGAGATACAAATGAATCCTCGATCGTGAAATCGATATACGCCTCATCTACGACGAGATAAGGGACGCGTGTCGCAATGTCCGACAATTCTTCAAATGTCCACATCTTACCGGTCGGGTTATTCGGATTCGAAATCAGAACGAGCTTCGGTTCATTCGTTTGAATGAGTTCGGTTAGCGCATCGTAACTCAATCCATGCTTATCCGGTTGCATGAAGTGCCCTCTCGCAATCTGTGTGTATATGCCATACATCGAGAAGTCTGGAGCCGGTGCGACCACACGGTCTTCCGTATCTAAAATGGCCTGACTTAAGATGGCTAACAGCTCGTCGCTTCCACTTCCGACCATCAGTTGCGTCGTCTCGACTCCCGCATAGTTCGCATAACTCGCTTTTAAAGCAAGCAATTCTTCGACCGGATAACGGCTGAGCGCCTCGAGTGAAACGTTTCGAATAGCCCGTTCAAGCCGCTCTGGTAACGGATATTGACTTTCATTTTGATTGAGCGCGTATCCTGATACGGCATGGGGCACATATCGCGGGATGTTCTGATAATTTCGTCTCATACGTCCTCCATCCGAACAGCCATGGCACGGGCATGTCCTTCTAATTGTTCTTGTTTTGCGATTCGAATCGCAGCCTTTGTGATCGCCTCATCAAGCTCTGTCATCTCAAGGAACGTCTGACGGCGATAAAAGTCATCGACGGACAATCCGCTCGAGAATCGCGCCGTCCCACTTGTCGGAAGGACATGGTTCGGTCCAGCGATATAATCCCCGAACGCTTCCGCCGCCTCGTGACCGAGGAAGAACGACCCGCCGTGACGTATCGCACCCATCAACGTTTCAGGATTTTTGACGGCCAACTGGACGTGCTCCGCAGCCATCGTGTTCGCGTACTCGATGGCATCTTCTAGTGATCGAACGATGACTCCGCCACGTTTCAATGACTCCCTAGCGATCTCTTGTCGTGGTAAGAGCGAAAGTTGACGCTCAAGTTCTTGTTCGACTTCTTCACGAAGCGTTTCTGTCGTGACGAGTGCGATAGCCGTCGCTTCTACGTCATGTTCTGCTTGTGCGAGAAGATCCGCCGCGACCCACTTCGGATTTGCCGTTTCATCGGCAATGATCAACACTTCGGACGGTCCGGCTACAGAGTCGATGCCGACGATGTGCGAGACGAGCGCCTTCGCCGTCGCGACATACGCATTTCCGGGTCCTACAATTTTATCGACCGGACGAATCGTTTCCGTCCCATATGCGAGTGCGGCAACGGCTTGCGCGCCTCCGACTAGAAAACATTCATCTGCCCCTGCGATTTTTGCTGCAATCAAGAGGGAAATGTCAATCCCATCTGCTTTTGGTGGAGTGACCATGACGACTCGTTTGACACCGGCCACTTTCGCCGGAATGATATTCATCAGGACGCTCGACGGATAGACGGCTGTCCCACCTGGTACGTAGACACCGACCGAATCGAGCGGCATATAACGTCTACCGAGTCGGAACATCGTATCTTCGAACACATCATCTTGACGTACTTGATGCGCGTGGAAGGCGCGAATTCGTTCTGCCGCTAAGGTCAACGCTTCCGTCAGTTCAGCATACGCTGTCGGCGGGGTAAAGCGAGACAAATCGACAGACTCGATTTGGTCGACCCCATCGAATTGACGCGTCCATTCAAGGAGTGCTTCATCTCCGCGTGCCTCAACCGCTTCTACGATTGGTTTGACCGCTTCCGCCCAAGCTTCTCGCCGTGATCGATTCGTTTCTGTACTCATGCATTCTCCTCCTGACTCAGCTTTCGAATCCATGCCTTTAATTCGTCAGGCTGCTCTGCCAAAGCCGTTTCGCTCGTGATGAATTTTGCATTGATTGAAAAAATCGTTTCATATTCCTCTAAGTCATTCGCTGCTAACGTTGCACCTGTCTCGACGATGTCGACGATACAATCCGCTAGTCCTGTTAACGGAGCGAGCTCCACAGACCCATTCAACGCGATGACTTCTACGTTTTGTCGCTTTGACGCGAAGTGTGAGATGGCGATATTCGGATATTTACTCGCCACTTTTAATTTCTTTGTGCCATTACGTCGAACTTTCGGACCACATACGGCCATCCGACAGCGTCCAAACGGTAAGTCGACGACTTCAAGTACACCTGGCGTTTTCTCTCGTAAAATATCTCCACCAACAATTCCGACATCAGCCGCTCCGTGCATCACATATTTATAGACGTCGTCCCCTTTGACGAAAATAAATTCATGATCTCCTGCTTTTACTGTGAGTTCACGTCCCCGCTTCTCTGGCCAAACGGGTAAATCACGTTCGACAAAAAATTGACGAGCTGCTTTTTCAATTCGTCCTTTCGCAACCGCTACCTTCATTTGATCACCTCATCTAACTGTTCTAAATCGAGTGACATGCCGAACGCTCGTCTTGAGTGTCCGAAATGACCATATAGGGAATCGTATCGTCCCCCTGAAAGGACACGCTTTCCTTCTACACTTCCCGTCACGGTCAAACCTGAATAGTAATCGAAATCTCCCGTTTGACCGAAATCGTACGATACGTCTAGACCGATTGCACGCAAGTGTTGTACGGCCTCATCGACTTCATCGATGGCATCGTTTAAAGACTCTGGTGACTCAGCCCGTAATTCTTCGAGCGCTGAATTCCCAATTAAAAACGGTAGCTTTGCAATCAATGGATAGCGATACGTCTCTGCTAACTCACGTAACGACTCTAAATTTCGAAGTGCTAAGATTTTTCGGAATGTCCGTTCTTGAATGCCTGTCTCTTTCGCGATGAGCGAGATGACAGCCGCTGATCCGATTTTAATTGTCAAACGTTCAGTCGGCAGGACTCCTTCCGTCATATCGAGAAATGATTCGATAAGATGACTGTCCTTCTCTTCCCCGTCGACCCACTCAAGTCCGAGCTGTTGCCGTTCATGTGGTTGACCGGAATGTTTGACCGTCCGACGGTAGACAGCTCCGGCGTACGCGACACGCATCGGTTCATGACCGTCTGCTAACTTTCTTGCGATTTGCAATGTATAGTCAGGGCGCATGACGAGGAGTTCCCCGTCATTCCCGAATAAACGATAATAGGCCGACTCGTCAAAGAGCGCCAAATTTTGATAGTGTGAATAGTATTCGAGTAACGGCGGGTCGATGACGGCATAACCGCTCGCCTCTGCCTTTTCTAAAAATGACAGCATCCACCGTTTTGGTCGAATGACGTCTCCTGATTGTAGTTCATACCATCCTTCTGGAATTGAACCTTTCGAATTTGACCAAATCATGATAACCACCCTTTATCTTATTATCACTTTACCAAACTAAAGTAGTGTGTTAAATTTATCAAACAGAGAAACACCTGTCAACCAATTGAACTGAAAAGGACGTGTAACAGATGTTTAACTTTACCCATGATGGTCATGTGCATACCCCATATTGTCCACACGGTACAAAAGACCCGATTGAACACTATATTCAAGTCGGGATTGAAAAAAACCTGCAAACGATGACGTTCACAGAACACGCACCGTTCCCACAGGCATTTATCGACCCGGTACCGAATCAAGACTCCGCGATGTCGATCGACCTCCTTCCTGACTACCTTAATACGTTGCATCAGATGAAACGACAGTATCAAGAGGTCATTGACATTAAAGTCGGGCTAGAAGTCGACTTGTTGCCACATCTAGAAGAAGAGACGATTGCTTTGTTAAAACCATATGCTCCTCTACTTGATGAAGTCATCTTGTCCCAACACTTTTTATTAATAGATGGTGTATATATGCCAGTAGATTATTCTGCTGAAACGTTTGACGACCTCGTTCAAGCGCTCGGTTCATTCGAAAACGCGATGAAAGCTTATTATGACTCGATTGAACGTAGTCTCAGCTTTCCATGGGAAACGATTCAAGTCACTCGGATTGGACACATCGACTTACCGATCAAATATCAAAAAAATTATGACTGGGATCGTTCAGCAGTCAGACAAGAGGAAGAACGTCTCTTGCGAGCGATTGCCGATCGAGGATTCGGCCTCGATTTTAATACCGCAGGACTTAGAAAACCTGATTGTGGTGAGCCATACGTCGCCGGACTCGCCAAAGATGCGAGCCAATTGAACATCCCTTTCACGTTAGGATCAGATGCTCACCTCGCTAAAGATGTAGCCGCTGGTTTCGACATCATTGCACAAAAAAAAGCCACGTTCCTATGAACGTGGCTTTTTGACAGCGATCTAGCTATCTAGATCCCCATGCTTATGGTTGACAACGATATGGCGTTCCATTTCTTCATCTGTAAATATCATACCATAACGAAGAATAGATGCAACAAAAAATTGGGTGAAATGGTTCACCCAATTAAAATCACATCGCTGCGTATAAAGTTTTCAAGTCGTTTGTCGCTGCCTCATCCATTTGGAGGGCTACAAGTTCAACATATTGAAGGGCAGGATCTTGATCTTTTGATAAAGCAACGATTTCAGCGGCTGCCTTATCAAGTGCTAACAAAATGCCTGACACCCCGAGTGTCGGATAGTAACGAAGAAGTGCACGGACATGCTTAATCTCAGAAACTTCATTTCCATTGATGGTCAACGATTTGACTGCCAATTCCTGATGCATGCCAATCGCAAATTTATCTTCCCATACTTCTTCAAGCGTGATTAACGCTTCTACTTCATATGCACCATCTGTAAAGCGAACGTGTTTTTCCATGAACAAATTCCCCTCTCCTGAATCTACTTTTATTATATAAGAGATTTTAGAGAGTATATTGTGAAATATTGAACATTATGTGTAAAGTTTGTCTCACTTCATTTTGAACAACAAAAAAGGCCCCTCCGAAGAGGGGCGAATAATGGAAGAGTAAAACACCATTGGCAGTACATTAATAATATATCATCTAATGAAAACGTTTACAATGTATTTTTGTACATTTTTTCAAGTGGCATATGTAACACTTCAATCCCACTCTCACGCATTAATTCTAAACCGTCACCATGCTCATATCCGACCGCATAGACGACGCGGGCGACGCGCGCTGCAATCAGAGCAAGAGAGCAGGCATGACACGGTGAATGAGTAACGTAGGCTGTCGCACCGAACGCATTCGTCGAATCAGCAGCCAATTTTCCGATCGCATTGATTTCGGCATGAATCTCATGTTGCTTCGACCAGTGATGATGATCATACGGGTCCGTACATTTGATATATGTCACATCATCCCGGATGAGCCGGGCGGGCTCATTGATCATATCGAGATCCGATGATGCAACGTAGTCGGCATGCTTATAGAAGCCGTCTTCTTGCTTGATATAAATCTCATTACAGTTCGTATGACCAGAAGGTGTACCATTTAGACCAATTGAAATTGGTTTTTCATCTTTGACGATGACACAGGCAACACTTTTCGATGCACATTTCGAATGTCGTTCTGCCATCATATCGGCGAACAATAACCACGTCTCGTCCCACAATCGTTGTTTCTCCATGTAAGCCCCTCCTCGTAGAAAAGGAAAGTCTGATTGCTCAGACTTCCCTTCTTAATATCCTGTATCTTTTGGCAGTTCTTTATTTTTTGAGGCAATCTCAATGACTTTTTCTTTGAGCTCATGCTCCATCCGGTCGAGTTCACGTTCAGCGTCACGACGCTTTTGTTTACCTTCTTGTTGAATGCGTAATGTTTCATCGAGTGTCGAGAGTAAATTCTCGTGGGCGACTTTAAGGGATTCCACAGAGACAATCCCTTTTTCATTTTCTTGAGCGATTTCAATCGAAGAGTCTTTGAGCATCTTCGAGTTCTGCTCAAGCAACTGATTGGTCGTCTTCGTCACGTCCTGTTGCATGCGAAGCGCCGTCTTCTGACGTGTCAAACTGAGCGCGAGAACGACTTGGTTCTTCCAAAGCGGGATTGTATTGACGACCGCTGACTCGATTTTCTCAGCGAGAATTTGGTTATTCTGTTGGATGACTCGGATTTGCGGCGCCATCTGCAGGCTGATGGTACGGCTCAATTTCAAATCATGTAACTTCTTCTCAAAACGATCTGCCAATTGAATCATATCGTTCAACTGTTGAAGTTTAGACTGATCTTTTGAAATTTCGACTTCTTGACGAAGTGGCGCGATTTCATGTTCACGTACATGATCAAGTTTCGTTTCACCCGCAGCGATATAGACGTTCAACTCTTCGAAATACCGCTTATTCTTATCATACATTTGATCGAGCATCGTGATATCTTTCATCAGACCGAACTTAGCACGATCGAGGTTATGGATGACCTCTTCCAAATAGACGTTCATTTTTTCGAATTGAAGCTTATAGTTTTCGGCTTTCTTCTTTGCACGACCGATGAGCGGGATGTTGTCCATAAAACTCTTTTTCTCCGGTTGAAGCATGTCCGGGTCCATCTTTCGGACGTTCTGCATTAAGTCAGACAAGAGTTTCCCCGCATCCCCGCCATCTTTCATTCGAACTTCCGTCAGAATTTGGTCAGAGAATTGTGAAAGTTCACGTTGAACGTTCGAGCCAAACAACATGACCGAATCTGTCTTTTTAATATCGATCGACTCCGCCAATCGTGTAATTCGCTCACGGTGCTCTTGAGGCACGTCTGGCTTGGCTTGGATGGCAGGTACTTCGTGAGGTTGTGAAACAGATGACCATTCCACAGATGGGTCGCTAAATCCCTCTGTTTCTGTTTTCGTTTTCGTATCAGATGTCAGCTCTTCTTCCGGCCATGACTGCCAGTTCGTTTCATTCGATGAAGTCATGTTTCTTTCTCCCTTCCGGCTGATCAGATAAGACTCGCTCCATCATGATCAGTTCGCGTTCGAAGTCTACGGCGTCATCTTCAAGAAGACGTCCGCGTTGTTCTTTAAATTTATCGACAATTAGTCGCATATTCGTGATTAATTGCTCTCGAGTCTCTTCTTGAATGACGACTCGTTTTCCTTCAAGTTCTTTAAATTTCAAGACGACCGAGACGAGGGAATCTAAGTAGAATGTGAACAAGTCTCGAACATGTTTTGCGTCTTGTGGATTTTCGAAAAGTTCTTCGAACAATTCGTGTGCTTCTTTGGAGACAGCTTTCATCTCACGCCTTACTTCCACATCTTTGATTTCAGGAAGGACGCGGTCAATCTGTTGTAGCTTCTCATATCCTTGTTCAATCGTCCGTTGCAAAAATTGAAGTTCTAAATCGTCCGTCGCCTCGAATTGACGCGCCGGGACGGGTTCCTCAATCGGCTTGAGGATTCTTGAACCTGAGAAAGGTTCGTCCTCATCGAGCAACAGTTTTTTCTTGGCACGCTTCGCGACCATTGTCGGTGTTCGTTGACGGTTTTTGCGCTTGTTCGTCGACCAGACTTCATTCAAGACGAGCGCCCCTACTATAATGAATAACCAGGAGAAATCGAATACGTTGATGGCAAAGTATATGACTGCCCCTGTCAGGGCCCATTTCATCCATGTTTTCATTCTTTTCACCTCATCTCATGTTACTTCTATTGTACATTACGAAACCTATCAAAAAAAGTTTCGTCATCCCTATCATTTTAGCATAATATAATTCGTTGTTCCCTCCGTCCACAGGTGTAAAAGCGAGTACCTATATCGACTTCTTTCCCGTTGTGCTATGAAAAAAACCGTAGACCTTTAAGCCTACGGTTTGTCTATTATGTTGTGACCCACGTTGATACCATAACAATGGCTACTGTCACAGGAATGACGTAGCGAATGAGCGCATGCCAGATCGGATAAAGCTTCTTACCCGGTTCTGACGTTTGAATCTCATCTTTCAAAATACGTTGATCGACGACGTATCCGACAAAGATCGATGTTAAGAGCGCCCCGACCGGCATCAAAATATAGCTGACGAGGTAATCCATCGTATCGAAGAACGTACGCCCATTCCAAATCTGTAAATCACTCAATAGTCCGAATGACAATGCAGATGGAACGCCTACGACGAACACGAGAATGGCTGCCGTTACGGTTACTTGCTTCTTCGTCCAAGTCGATTTCTTTTCGTTCAACCGATCTGTCACACCCGCGACAACAACTTCTAACATCGCGATTGACGACGTGATCGATGCGAACGCGAATAAGAGGAAGAACAACACCATAAAGAACCCGCCAAGTGGTACTTGGTTAAAGACAGCTGGTAATACGACGAACAGTAACGCCGGACCTTCAGCCGGATCAAGTCCTGAAGCGAAGACTGCCGGGAAAATAGCAAGTCCAGCTAAGAGTGAAACCGTGATGTTCAATAGAACAATCATGTTCGCAGAACGGTTCAACGTTCCTTTCGTCTTGATATAAGACGCATATGTCAACATCGCTGCTACCCCTAACGATAAGGAGAAGAAGGCTTGTCCTAGGGCAAATAGTACCGATTCACCCGTCAATGCAGAGAAGTCAGGTTGTAAGAAGAAGCGGACTCCTTCCATCGCTCCGTCAAGTGTCAATGAACGGACGACGAGTACGATGAAGCTGATGAACAAGAGCGGCATTAAGATTTTGCTCATCCGTTCAATCCCTGCTTCGACCCCGCGTAAGACAATCAATAACGTGATCAATAAGAATAAGAATTGTCCGAGCACCGCGATGCCAGGTGTTGACACGACATTTCCGAATACATCTCCGAACTCGTCAGCTGTACGCCCACTTAATGTCCCACTCAAACCGAGACCGATATAAATGAGGACCCATCCTCCAATAACACTATAGAAGGAAAGCAACAAGAAACATGCGATGACTCCTAAATAACCGATAATACTCCAACGACCATGCCCTAATTGTTTGAAGGCAAGAAGTGCCGTCTTTTGAGTTGAACGTCCAACGATGAATTCACCAATCAATAATGGCAGACCAAGTAATAATGTGAACGCCAAAAACATGAGTAAAAAGGCACCGCCCCCACTAGTTCCAGTGACATATGGAAATTTCCATATCGCACCTAAACCGATTGCCGACCCTGCGGCAGCTAGAATGAATCCAATTTTTGAGGCGAATGAGTTTTGCGCCATGATTACCCCTACTTCCTGTTTTTCATTTCATTTTCATAATAATAGTGAAATACTAACACGGTTCAAGGGTCAGGACAACATAAAAACAGAGAAAAGTCTGAATACTTTTCTCTGTTGATGCTTTATGGCGTTAAAAACATGAGAGCCTGCTCTCGAATCTGGATTGCTAAGTGATCTGTTTCAAAATGTTCACCGTCGATATCGATGACTTGTGGCTCATTCAACTCAACTTCGACATATGAAGTTTGAAAGTGATTCCACTCCTCTGATTTTTGATCGAGACCGAGCTGTTGGGCTAACAATTGTCGAATCATCGGAAATCCAATAGACGAACTGTGAACGACTTCTAACATGCCATCCGAAAACGATTGCGTCTCCAATTTCGTCGGTACGGTTCCGAGATAACTCCCGTTCCCTACATATAAGAAGCTGACGTCTCCTTCGTAAAGAAGTTCATCTCCTCGACGTAACCGAATCTGAAATGGGTCTGCTTCACGAAATTGGCGGATAGTTGCAAGAAAGTAGCCGATTGAACCTAAAGATTCTTTCTCGCCCGGGTCGATTTGACGTGACGTATCTGCAATCAATCCGACTCCAACGAAATTGAGGGCATACATCTCATCTACTTGAATCACGTCCACATGTTGCTCATGGTTCGATTTGATGATGCTCGCGGCTTGTGTTGGTTGAATAGGAAGTTCGAGCGCTCGTGCGAAGTCGTTACACGTCCCTGCAGGAATGATTCCTACTGTCGGTCGCTCCTCAAGCTCTAACGTCATCAACCCATTGACTACTTCATTGAGTGTACCGTCTCCCCCGATGACAATCAGATGGTCGAACGATCCACTTTCTTTTGCAAATCGAAGTGCGTCCCCGATTTCTTGTGTCTTCTTGATGATGATTTCTTCATAGAGCGATTCAATCGTTCCGATGACTTCCCCGAGCATCGTTTCGCTCGTACCAGACTTCGGATTCGAAATAATCAATGCTCTCATAATAACCCTTCCTGTTCTAAGAAGTCTTTCGCTACATCATAGGCGCGTTCATTTCCGTACGCGACACGACGGTTCAATTCAGACATTTGTTCGTCTGTGATTTTACCTGCGAGCTGATTGAGTGCATCTTCAATTTCTGGATACTCTTCAAGCGTCTCTTCTTTCAAGAGCGGTGCCCCTTGGTATGGCGGGAAGAACTGTCGATCGTCTTCTAGAACGACAAGGTCGTTCTCGGCGATATCAGGATCCGTTGCATAAGCGTCTACTAAATTGACATCTCCTCGTGAAATGGCACGATAGCGTAATTTTTGCTCCATCGAGACGACGGATGGGAAATCAAGACCATACTCGTTTTGAAGTCCTGGATATCCGTCTTCACGGTCGGTAAATTCAAGTGTGAATCCGGCTTGTATATCAGACTGAACGTTTCGTAAATCTGAAATGGCGGAAATGCCTTCTGCCTCTGCATAGTCACGTGGGATTGCGAGTGCGTACGTATTGTTAAACTGCATCGGTTCGAGCATGACGTACCCGTCTTCAGCAAGCGCCTCTCTAGCTTGTTCATATACTTCACGGGCATCGTTTGATTCGGGTGTTTCCTTGACGAGACTCGCGAGTGCCGTTCCGGTGAATTCTGGATAAATGTCAACATCACCAGATTGGAGGGCGCCCCATACAAATGTCGTCTCCCCAAAGTTCGGCTTCACCGATACAGTCAAATCTGTTTCTTCTTCAATCAACAACTTATACATATTCATAAGAATTTCTGGCTCTGGACCGAGTTTCCCAGCTACGACAAGGTCTGTCTCTTGCGAGCGACCAAATGCGAGCGGTGTGATGATGATGAGGGCGAGTACGGTAGAGACGGCAATCAATTTCGTCTTATTACGTGTCGCTGTCGCACCTTCCATCTGACGTAACAAGAAGTCAAACAGGAGGGCTAAAATGGCAGCTGGGATGGCACCCAATAGAATTAAGTAATTGTCATTTCGGTTAATCCCGAGCAAGATCAGCGTACCGAGTCCGCCTGCACCGACGAGAGCGGCAAGTGTCGCCGTACCGACGATGAGGACCATCGCTGTACGGATACCTGCCATGATAACAGGTAAGGCGAGCGGAAGTTCGACTTTCATCAAACTTTGATTCGGTTTCATCCCACAAGCTCGAGCTGCTTCAAGTAACGATTTGTCCACTTCATTCAAACCAGTGAATGTGTTTCGTAAAATCGGTAGGAGCGCATATAAAACAAGCGCAATGATGGCAGGTAATGCCCCAATCCCGACGAGCGGAATCATCAATCCAAGCAAGGCAAGCGAAGGAATCGTTTGAATAATCGCAGTGACGCCAATGGCGGTTTCAGCGATCTTCTTACGGCGCGTCAGCCAAATCCCTAATGGTACGGCAATTAAGACGGCAATCAATAGCGATACGACAGAGAGCTGTAAGTGCTCAATCAGTGCCTCGACAAGCTGTCCTTGTCTATTTTGGAACGTCTCAAGCATCCAGCTCACCTCTTCCACGTTGTGTAAATTCTAAGACGAACGGGTCTTCACTCGCCAAGATTTCTTCTGGTGTTCCGACTAGCATGAGTTCTCCATCACGCATTAACGCAATACGATCCCCGAGCTTCATCGCTTCTTGCATGTCGTGTGTGACAAAAAGAATCGTCTTACCGAGTTCGTCATTTAGTCGTTTGATGTCATCTTGCAATTGGCCACGGCTTATCGGGTCAAGTGCAGAGAACGGTTCATCCATAAGGATGACGTCCGGGTCTGCCGCTAAGGCGCGCAATACACCCACACGTTGCTGTTGACCCCCAGACAGTTCCGAAGGCTTCTTCGAACGTAGTTTTGGATCGAGACCGGCAATTTTCATCAATTCCGTTACCCTTTCTTTTGTTCGTTCTTTTTTCCATTTCAATAGTTCAGGTACGACAGAAATGTTTTCTTCCACTGTCAAATGGGGGAATAAAGCAATTTGTTGGAGCACGTAACCGATGTTACGACGCAATTCGAAAATATTGAACTGGTAGATTTCTTTTCCATCGATTAGAATTTTACCATCCGTATGATCAATTAAACGATTCACCATTTTCATTGTTGTAGTCTTTCCACAACCGGAAGGTCCGATCAATACAAAGATTTCTCCCTTTTCTACTGTTAAGCTTAATTCTTTGACGGCTAACGTCCCGTCCTCATAACGTTTTGATACATCACGAAACTCAATCAACCTGATCCCTCCTCGACTATTTCCAAAATGGAAATTCAAATAGTATTTTGCCCTATTTTCTGCTTTGTTAAACAAAAAAAGGCTCTCCTTCCGGAGAACCTCATCATTAATAAAGCGTAACTTGAATATGTCGACGCCCCCACTGGATGGCATCCTGTTTTGAATCGACGAGTAAATCGACGATATGTCCTTTGATTCTGCCGCCTGTATCAAGGGCAATCGCGTCACCGACACCTTGAATATGGACTTTAGAACCTAATGGAATAATGGCCGGATCGACGGCGATAATTCGCATTCCATTATAATAGATTGAATCTGTGACATCATGGCCGGTTGCTGTTAAGACACGACCGCCATAAGCTTTGTTGTCAGCCACATCATTTGAGTATGCTGTCGATTCGACTGTAATGACTTTTTTATTCGGCGACGTAGACACCGGTGTTGCCGTGGTCTTCTTGCTCGAAGAAGCCGCTGCTTGTTGTGCTGCCGCACGTTCTGCTTCTTTACGCGCTTCTTCCGCTTTACGCTCTGCTTCGAGTTTAGCAAGTCTTGCTTTCTCTGCTTCCGCTTCTGCTTTCGCTTTTTCAGCAGCGAGACGTTCTGCTTCTAAACGTTTCTCTTCAGCGATGCGTTTTTCTTCAGCAATTTTCTTTTGACGAGCGATTTCTTTTTGTCGTTCTTCTTCGATCGCTTGTCGTTCAAGTTCAAGAGGATTTTGGACGATCTTCTGTTCTGTCCCGATTCCGATCTGAGCAGCATCTGCTTGATCGACGAATGTGAACATCCCCATCATCGCGGTTCCAAATAGAATCATATATTTAATGAATTTCATCGTAGTAAGGTCATCACCTTTCTCGTTATGTAACGAACAGATGTTAATTTACCACGACCCGTCACATTCGAGTAGCCATTTCAACGAAGTGAAACATTCCTGACATATGACTTCAAAAGTGGTTACAGATTGTAACAATTGCAAAAAACGTTGCTATTACTAGGTTTCACAAAAAAATTACAGATTCGTTACAATAAGTCTTGTAACAAACCTGTAATCTCCCTGTCATGCGGTTTACTTATTCAATTGGCTTTAAATCATGCAATCTGAGCATCCCCCACGGTGCAACATCAACTTCCACTGTGAACGATTTTTCACCCTCGACCCTATCCACTTCATCTAGAGGGACACGATACGATCCCATTTCTTCTATATAAAGGTTACGGTCATAATAGTTCGCGCGTACTCCTCCGAAAAACGGTTTTGACTCCACTCGGTCGATGACAGCAAAACCATCTTCCCCTTGTTCAAACGAGACGTAAACGGTTCCCGTCTCCACATTATGACGGCCTTCGAATTCATCGTACTCCAGATAAATCGAGTCCCCAAAGTACGGATCATACGGTTCGAACGAGGTACCCTTGAACGTGTATGTCTCCCCCACCCACGAGATGGCGTAAACAAGGATGACAAACAAAATCGCAATCATGACTTGGACGGCAGGAATGATCCACGTTGACAACCGTTTCATGTCGTCACATCCCTTCTCGTACGATTACGCCACCATAATCCGAGTGACAACGCAAAGACGATCAGTGCACCAATCAAGAAGAAGAGAGATATATCGAGACGGTCCCAAACGTAAATGAAATAAATCGTCATTTGGACGACTAAGAAATAGATGAAGGCAAAGATGGTTCGTTGTCTCGTCATGTCTTGACGAACGAGATAAGCCAATGCAATCACTTCAATTAATACCGCCAAAAGAACACCAGAGTCCTCGAACAACGCGAACGGGATGACTGCGAGCAAACTTACCCACATCAAATCGCTCCGACGATGAATCAAGTAGACGGCAACGAGCGCAATGGATAAAAGCGTAGCCTCTATAATCGAAGGCGGTCTTTGAGAGAGCCAGCTTTCCGTGACGTTCACCAAATAACCGATGGATAGAATGGCTGCGACGAACAAATATACAGCTTGCCATGCAGCTTGTTTTCGATAAATGAGAAGCAGCACATGTAGAATAACAAGAGACCAAAGTGGCCATAGTCTACCTTCATAGTCGACATATTGTCCAAAAATGTTGAGAATGCCATAAAAGGTAAGCCAAGCGAACGTTCGGTCTAACGATTCTTCCACAAAATGGAACCATACCCATGTCACGATGAGTGCAAATCCGATCAACGTCAATCCGAGACTTTCGAAACTGTTCGTAACGGCCATAAATGCGGCGATAGCGGAGATCACCGAAAAGATGATGTGCTCATATATGATTCGGTGAAGGACTGCCATTGTGAACAAAATCCAAAATAGAAACGTCAACTGCCCCGAAAGGTTATACGTAGTAAAGATGACCGCCATGGTCGCTACAAAAAAGACGAATCCTAGTACTCGCAATAATGTCACGTACCTTGGGGTTTTCAATCGGACCCGTTCGGCAAACACATAAAATCCAACCATAAAAATGAGAAATAATCCAATCTTCAAAAGGTCGGGAATCGCCTGCCAATTGGCTGCGACGAAGCTGAATAGACTGAGTGCCAGTAAAATCGATCCGACAATGACTAAAACAGGCGGCTTGTGATCATGTTGCCCACTAGCCGCCCGTTGTTTATGTTCATAGTCGACTAGTCTTTTACCGGTCGCTTCATCTAACAAACCCGCCTCTTGCCATTCACGTACTTTTTTGTCAATGGACACCTGAATCATCCCTTTCGGAAAAAAGGTCAGCTGGCGCGTTCAATCAATTCTAATTCTGATTTTAGTAAAACTTGTTTCTCAAACTCGAGTCCGAGCTGTTGGAACTCTTCCATAATCGATACGTCTCCGATTACAGTATTGGTCAGTACGGCGGTCACTTCTGCGACCCATCCTTCACGAGTCGACTTCACGATATCACCTACGAGGAATTCTTCAGACACACCCATTCACTTCCAATCTAAATTTGTTTCTATCATTATAACGAAATTATGTCGGTTTGAATACGTTTTCTTTTATGCGTTGAATAAATTGTGTCAAAAATTTTCCAGTAAGTCCCCAAATGATATAGTCCTCATGTTCATAAAAAGGTTCTCTCATTTTAATTACCCGTTTTTTGTACGCTTTAGCATTCGCCAATCGGTCTAACGGAATATTTTGATCTGGGTTCATCGTCCACTCCATCTCCCCATGAAACGGGTCAATCATGAGCAAGGTGGATACCGGTACCGTAAACAAATGATCGACCTCATCTGTCTCTTTTACGGTCGGCAACTCCGCCAACATGCCCACAAAGGGATAAATCAATTGTCGATGGGGCGTGGCGAGCGGCCTCAATTTACCGATGACTTCGATTTGACTGGAGTCAAGCTCGAGCTCCTCACACGTTTCTCGAACCGCTGCTTCGACAGGCGTCTCCCCTTTTTCAAGTCGTCCACCGGGAAATGAAATCTCCCCAGGCTGCTGCCGCATCGTGTGGGCACGTACTTCAAAGACGACGTGCCATTCTTTTTCTATTTCAACGAGCGGTATCAAAACCGCTGCCGTCTGTTCATAATCCTCTTCCATTGTAAAGCTATCTCGAATTTGCTTTTCTTTGATCCATGGCTGCACACCGTTCACTCACCTTCCGTCATCGAATATCCTATACCGTTCTATACCCCACTTTTCGTTTAATCGCTGCCAATGTCGGAAATATCATTATTAATGATAGGAGTTGATCACTTTGGACGAACAAGTGGATGTACTAATCGTTGGAGCCGGACCGACCGGCCTAACACTCGGCCTCACCTTAGCCAGATATGGCGTATCATTTCAAATCATCGATCGAAAAACGACCCCGTCGGATAATTCTCGAGCCATCGGAATCCAACCGCGTACAATCGAAGTGTTTTCTCGTTTGGATGTTGCACAAGAAGTGCTCGAACGGGCACGGACGATTGAGCGAGGGAATCTCTACTTCTCAGGTCAATGGACGGCAAAGCTCGAGTTCTCAAAACTTGTCACCCCTTATCCGTTCGTGACACTACTTCGTCAAAATGAAACAGAAGAAATTCTAGAACAGGCCTTAAAAAAACATGGTCACTCGGTGAAGCGTGGAGAATCACTCTCTTCCATTACTCAATATCCATCGCGTACAATCGCTCATTTGACTGCTGAAGGCGGAACTCATCGTTCGGTCGAAGCGAAGTATGTCGTTGCTGCTGATGGCGCCAATAGTTCGATTCGTAGAATGCTCGCCCTCCCATTCAGTGGAAAGTCGTTCAAAGAGGCGTGGGTATTGGCAGATTTGAAAGCCGATTGGCCGATTTCTCGCGAAGAGGTTCACATTTTCTTCTCGGACCAAGGGGTGCTCGAAGTATTTCCACTCACGGATGAAACAATTCGAATCACAGGAAACCTACGGACCGATGAGTCGTTTGTCGAATCAGACCTCCAACAATTCGTGGAGCAACGTAGTCATATGCCCGTTCACATACACAATGTCGAATGGTTCTCGCTCTTTCGGGTTCATAACCGGATGGTCGATACGTTCATCCATAATCGCGTCATTCTAATGGGTGATGCCGCCCATATCAATTCACCGGTCGGGGGGCAAGGAATGAATACCGGGATTGCGGATGCATTCAACTTGGGCTGGAAACTATGGCTCCATTTGAAGACAGGGGCACCGCATCAAGTCGTCTCGACGTATCGGAATGAGCGTGAACATGTTGCCAGAAATGTACTACAGACGACAAATGTCGCGACTGTGATGCTTCAGACGACGTTACCGATGCTATTACCGTTTCAAGCGATTGGGGCAGATGTCTTCACTCGCGTCAATCTCGTCAATCAAAAAATCACGGAACGGATCTCTCAACTTCATCTATCCTATCCAAAAACGTTACGCATGCCGTTTCGCCGCGTCGCAGAAGGGAAGATATTCCCAGAGACGGAAATTTTACGAACAGATGATGGATTCCGGACGAAGATTTCAGAGATTGCCGACGGTCGCTTCCAAGTACTCGTTTTCGACGATGGCAAACGTGATTTGACGTCAATCTATGAGTACTTAAATCAGCATCATCCGTTCATTCAGACCATCACCTTGTCGAAGACGAGTCGTCCATTTTTCGACCAAGGGAATGAACTCGCCAAGTCCCTGTTTATGAAACGTGGTATTTTAGTCATTCGTCCGGACGGTTATTTATTGCACAAGCAACATCACGTCCGTCTAAAACCGCTGCAAGAGAAGTTGGCCGTCTGGCTTCCATCATCTTAAAAGTTTATAAATGGAGAGCCTCACCGAATTGGTGAAGCTCTCCATGTCATTTACTCTTCAACATTTACATACAGAATACCTGGTTTTGAGAGCGTCAAGTCATAGAATGCTTCGAACGCTTCGATATCTTCTAGCTTGCGAAAGTCAATCTTGTCCGTCTCCTCATTTGGGATGGCAACGATAATCCCTTCCTCTGTCGACTTGATCATGCCCGTTTGTCCGTTGTGAATGCGAATATAGAGAACTTGTTGATCTTCAAGAAGTGAGATAGCCTCTCGTCTTGATTGAATCGGTTTTTTCATATAATCCCCTCTTTTCCATTTTAGTATAACGTTCAGTTCGTATTGCTTTCAACTCGCCACCCTATTAAACTTGTGTAAAGAAGGGGTTGAATGCGTTGGAAACATTATTCATCATTGTACTTGCCATCTTGTTCGTCATTTTAGTGACGATTCGGACGATTCGGAACTTAAAATGGATTCGCTTCGGTGAAGCGTTTGGGAAACAAGGGGAAGAACTTCTAGGTGACTATCATTACCTGACAGAACAGGGAATCACCTGTCGCATCGAGCAAGGACTTCCGACCGGAAAGTTATTAAAGCCGCTCGCGAAAAACTTAGACGACCGTGTCGCACTATTCGTTCATCGAGATGATGCGGCAAAGGCAAGAGAACTCTTGAAATAAGAAGAAGGCCAAATACAATATTTGGCCTTCTTCTTATTTATGTACTTGTCGTTCAGAGCAATAGTAGGCAATTTGTTTAACGAGCGGTTCTGTCAACGTCTCAAGATTTGTTTTGCTGATGACCTGATTGACGAATGCGAAAGAATCCCCACAATTGGCCTTGACCCGCTTAAGCTTCAACTGTTCCGTCTCCGGGAAAATCAAGAATGAATAGACAGGAATCGCTTGCCCACACTCCTTTTTCAACCGTGTCCGTACTTGTTTCGTCATTCGCTCTAGCTCTGTGAGAGGATGTGGGTAGATATGCTTCCATCCCATAGATGTTTCCGTTCGACACTCGCGGTTCGTCAAATGGACAGGGGCTGGAGTTCGATTTAATTGAATCAAGAATACACCTTTCGGTCCGACGAGCACGTAATGAACGAGATCCTCGCCAAATTCGACTTGTTCAATCATCATCCAATCAAATCGACAGGTGTGCCTGATGTTTTCGACGAGACGATCTGTATAGCTTGTCGGTGCTTTCATCACTTCTTCTTTCGTTCGAAACAGCTTTCTTGATTGTTGTTTAACGGGTTGTTTTTCCGTAGCCGTTAACACTTGCAACATTCACTCCACCCCCTATTCCTTATTCGCTTGGCCCCACTTGCTTTCCGAAGACTGCTTTTTCAAGATTTGAAATACGACGCAACATATCATAGTTCGACGCAACGGGTTGCGCTGGTTTTGTAGGTTCTGCCACTGGTGCCGATTCGCGACGCAATGAATCATTTTCTTTCTGAAGCCGTTCGATTTCTTTCGCCATCTTTTCATAATCGCGGATGACGACATCTAAAAATTGATCGACTTCTTCTTGCGAGTAGCCCCGTAATGCCGTTTTAAATTCTTGTTTATAAATTGCCTCTGCCGTTAATTCGGTTTGCATTGTATCACTCCCATTGTTGTTCCCATTGTTTTTCTTCCTCAATGACACGTAAATCTTCCTGTGTGATGAGAAAGACCTCCATATTCGGCTTTCGCCGAGCCCCTTCGACTAGAAAACGGGGACTTCCCTCCGTTTCTTCGTCATACAAGGTAATCAATCCTTCTGCTTTATCTAAAAAGAATGCAGTTTTTGCGCGTAATTGACTCGGATCCTCATATGGACGTTGCGTCAACGGTTCAAAGAAATCTGCTTCGAGTTGAAGTTGAACAAACAATTCTTGTTCGAACGGTTTATAGCGTTCGTCCATATTTAAGAACGGAGGAAATACCGCAATTTTAATCGGATATGTTTCTCTTAACTCTAACAATACTTGTCCGGCCCATAATTCACAACCGTTCGTTCCACTAAAGATGAACCATTCAGCACCTAATTCAATGACTTCCAGGATTTTTTTTCGGTAAGCTTCTTGAATGATGTCGATCCCCGGATGGTCCGCTTTGAAAATTCCAAGTTCATGGGGACGATATCCTGTGACGGCTACAACTTTCATAATCGCTTCCTTTCTAGACGGGCAAGCCGATGTTCGAGCTCGGCCTTCTCGCGATTAACGGTTTGACGCAAAACGGTGCGCTTTTGCTCGAGCAGTTCGATCGCACGTTCCGTGTAATCAATCGCAAGTGCGACGTCCTTCTGCTTATGCTCTGCGTACTTGGCGAGCTCCACGTACCCTTCAATCGTATGCAACGATTCAAAGAGCGGGATTGCTTGCTCCATACGACCTGTTCGTTTCAATAAGAGCGCTTGCCGCATGACCGCTCGCTTCGAAGGGTCAGATAGCTGTTCGAATTCTTTAAGCGCCTGCTCCTGCTCCCCTAGGTCATGCAACCAATGCGCACGCTCTTCTCCGAAATCGGTCTCAGGAGTCATGACGAGTTGACTGAGTCGCGTGTAAAGAGAGACGAGGCTCAAACAATCCGCATGATGGTGCTCAAGGACCGGCATGAGAATCTCAGGGTTGCGCTCTTTGACGTACTGAAAATAATGCATCGGAGCTAAAAATCCAGGTAGATCGTCCGTCCGTCCGTGACCGAAATACGTTTCGACCGCTTTGAGCGACACCGATTCTAACCTCGGTTTCAACAATCGTCTTGCCGCATGCAATAGATCGACATGACCGACAGAAGGCAATGCTTTTACCCGTGATTTAACAAACGTATGTCTCGTTTTGATTTGTGGCCAGTCAAAAGACTTTCCATTATAGGTGACGAACCGTACCTCATCCCCGATGTCCTGTAGAAAATGATAGTAAAAAGCAGTCTCAAAGGCAGGATGAGGCAAGACATACTGAATCATTTCAAGCTGTTCCGCACGAATCCGTGCAAACCCGATCAAGAAAATCGACGTCCCGGACCCACGTAATCCGGTCGTCTCTGTATCCATAAACAAGACTTGATCCGGTTTTAAGTCGACCGCGAAAAACGGATGTTCCGTTTTCTGCATCATTCGTCTGGCGTCTCCGAACGCATAGTCGTGATAAATCTCATCAAGCGGATAGGTGTTTCGGATTCGTACACACCATTCTCCTTCGAACGTTAAAATTTCCCCACCTTGTTCAGTCCATTTCTGTTGTTCCACTTCATCAGGTGAGGTAACGCGCGGGCGTTCGACAGGTTCTTTCGTTTTAATCAATCTTGATAATTTTGCTTTCATAACAATCCTTTCAAAGCTTGTAACTGACGGATGACTTGATGCTTGAAGTCTCCATATCCAATCATACCGACACAGCGAGGGCATCCACTCTCACAAGGACAATCCGATACCGTCCGCTCTGCTGCCTCGAGCACCATGTCTGCATCTTTATAGAGCGCCTCACTGAGACCGATGCCACCAGGATAACGGTCATATAAATAAACGGTCGGTTTATTCGTATGAGTCGACTTCATTTGAATGGTTGTAAATAAATCGAGCGTATCACACATAAGGTAGAGCGGGGCAAGCCGTCTGAATAAGTCACTGACCGCTTCGAGTTGATCTTCAAGATCTGCCTCCGAATAAGCAAAACGTTCATCTAATGTGAACCATGTCGCCGTCGTATGCAGTTCTCGCTCCGGAAGATGAATCGGCCCTGACCCGATATTCTCATGCGTCCCAAATTTGATTTTTTTGAAGAGCGTGGCCATCGCAATGACCGACACTTCACCAAACGTTTTTGCACCATCCGTTTTGTTCTCTTCGAGCACTTTTAGTTCTACTGCCAGATTCGCATCCGTATAGTAGTCGACATCGACACGACGGACGAACGCCTTCTTCTCTTCAAAGTCTAATTTTTCGACCTGATACTGTTCAGCTCCGTGTAAATAAATTGCTTCATCGTGTAACAAAGTCATCGCGCTGAACGTATCCATTTCACCGATCACTTGATGCTTCGCAGTTTGGTCGACGATGACGACATTCTCTTGGTCGCTCGTGCGAAGGGAGATATCGTGTGCCGGGAATGAATCGGTCATCCAATAGTATTTATTCGCTCGTTCGTGTAGCACTTGTGCGTCTGTTAGGAAATCTAAAATATCCTCTGTGTCGACCGTTCCGAAACGCTCTCCTTTTTGAAACGGTAGTTCAAATGCGGCACACTTCATGTGGTCGACTAAAATGATCAAGTTGTTCGGGTCAAGACGAGCCGCTTCCGGCGAACGGTCTAAAATCATGTCAGGCTGTTCGACGACGAGTTGATCAAGTGATGAAGACGATGCGACAAATACGACGAGTGATTCAGAATGACGACGACCTGCACGACCCGCCTGTTGCCAGAGTGAGGCGACGGTTCCAGGATAGCCATTGAGGACACATGCTTGCAATTGACCGATATCCACACCGAGTTCTAACGCGTTCGTCGATACGACTGCTTTGATTTCGCCATTTCGTAAGCGCCGTTCAATCTCACGTCGTTCAGACGGAAGATAACCTCCTCGATAACCGACGATTGACTTTGGTCCGAGTTCTCGTCGTGTCAGTTCTTGTAAATACGTCAGAAGCACCTCGACTCGGACACGTGAACGTGCGAAGACGATGGTCTGGATGTTCGCTTCCACGAGCTTCGATGCGATTCGTTTCGTCTCAAGCGTTGCACTTCTCCGGATTCCGAGCGCCTCATTGACGACAGGAGGATTGTAGAAGACGAGGTGTTTCTTCCCTTGTGGCGCCCCGTTCCGGTCAATCAACACGACTTCTTCTTCCGTCAATAACTCGGCGAGTTCTCGCGGGTTGGCAATCGTCGCAGAAGTCATAATCCATTTTGGGTGACTCCCATAATAGGCACAAATTCGTTTCAAGCGACGAAATACGTTGGCCACGTGACTGCCAAACACGCCACGATACGTGTGCAGCTCATCGACGACGATGTATTCTAAGTTTTCAAATAGACGAATCCATTTCGTATGGTGCGGTAAAATACCGGAATGTAACATATCCGGATTGGTGATGACGATATTCCCCGCATCCCTGACTTTCGTTCGGGCAGCGGGAGACGTATCCCCATCATACGTGAAGCATCGTAAATTCCCTTCAAGTGCCTCGACCATCTCCATCAAGTCACTATTTTGGTCCTGGGCGAGCGCTTTTGTCGGGTATAGATAAAGTGCACGTGCTGTCGGTTTTTCAATCATTTTTGAAAGTACCGGCAAGTTATAGCACAATGTTTTCCCTGATGCGGTAGGGGTCACAATGACGGTCGAATGACCGGCAGCTGTTTGTTTCACAGCCTCAGCTTGGTGCGTATACAGTTGCTCAATTCCCCGATTTTTCAACACGTTCGTCAACTGTTCCGGTACTTGCTCTGGGATGGGTACATATTGTGCCGGACGTGCATCGACTGTATGCCAGTGACGAACGTTTTTGGCAAAGCTCGGGTCTTCTTTTAATTCTTGAATCATCTCTTCGACGGAGCGTGATTTTCGCATCAGTTCACCTTCTTTTTTATGAGTTCGAAGGTGCAAGTTCGACTACGGTTTGTCGGATCGATTGAATCCGTTCATCTCGTATCATTCTCGATACAGCGGGCATTTTTAAAATGGTCATGTGTTGAAACGTATCAGCCACATGTGCATTCTCTTCTTCGAGGCGGATGAGCGCGTCTGAAAATAGACGTTGTGTCGATCGACCGAATAAGACAATGGTATGTAGCTTCGTACATTTCGAATGAACCGCTAATAGATGTTTGGCGTAGCGTTGCACCGTTTTATAATAATCTTCGTCTGTCGATAACTGTTGACGGTTGCCACGAAGTAAGTCCGGATAGTAGGATTCTTCACCCGTGAACATCGTTTCGACTCCGATTCGTTTTAAGTAAGAATGTCCAATCGCTTCAGCGACGGTTTGATCTTGGATGAGACGTCCGAGTGGAATCGACTCTTTTAATAACAGATGGGAAAGCTTTAATCCGAGATGTCCACTGAGCGGTACGCCGAAATCGTCGTCTTGCAGTCGATCCATAACAAATAACACTTTCATCTTTCGCTTTAAAGAGAGTTGAACCATGTGTCACCATCCTGTTCCCTTTCTTTTCATTATAACAAAGTCATACGAAAAACAGGGCGCACAATGTCGCCCTGCCTTCCTTAGTTATTTCCGTTATTCGAATTGCCGTTCCCACGTTCCGTGGCTGGCGATTCATTATTCGATTGACCTTCTAGCGGAGCACCTGGATCTTCTCCATCCGTCGGTTGGTCTGTTCCTTCATCCGTACCTTCATCGGTCGCTGGCTCATCAGGATTTTGTTCCTCAGTGGTATCTTCATCGTTTTCGTTGCCGTTTCCGTTACCATTGTTACTATTGTTCCCGTTACCGTTGTTCTCGTCCGATGGGTTGTCTTCGTTATTCTCTTCGTCAGAAGGACTTTCTTCTTCCTCATCCTTCGGTTCTTCTTTTGGTTCAATGGAGTAACTTGCTTGTGCTGGGGCAGATTGCTGTTCACCCGTCAATGGGTTTGTCGCCTTGGCGACGATGGTGAACGTTGTGTCCCCTTCAGCCAAGTTCGAAATATCAATACTCGTCTCTCCCGTCGTACCGACGACTTGTTCACCGCCTTCGGCTGACTGTTGCGTCACGGTGAATGAGATGTCTGAGTAACCATCTGCTTGTGCGCCATCAAAATCGTATGACCATGAGACAGAACCGGCTTGTGAACTTTCGTCATAATTGACGCTTGCACCCGTTGGAGCAGTCAATTTCTCAGGTTGAAGGTCTTTTGGCTTCGTCCCTTTGACATAAAGTTCATTCCCGAGTGATAAGACAGAGTCTGGACGTTGGAAGCGATCTGGTTGACCTGAAATCTTTGTCGCTTCCTGCATCATATATTCAAAGAAATATTGTGCATGGTCAGGATCGAATTGATCAGATGTGGCTTCACTCGATTTTCCCGTCCAAACCGAAATAGAATAATCTGTCGAATATCCTGTGAACCATTTATCTTTTGGAATGACATTTCCATTTTCATCTTTTTCATTTGTCGTACCCGTTTTACCAGCTACATCCCATGGGAATGCACCCGGTACATATGTTCCACCTTCAGCGCTCACTACGTCACGGAGCATATCGGTTAACATATAAGCTGTATAGTCTTCCATCGCCTGTTTCGCTTTGACTGGCGAGTTAATACTTGAACCATCGTTAAATTCAATTTTTTGAATCAAGTGAGGTTTCGTATACATACCATTTGCACCAAGTGCTGCGTAAGCTGCAGCCATCTGCGTCGTACTTGCCTCAGCCGTACCAAGAGCATTCGATTCATTTAATTGATCGCCAGAATATGAAGGTTCGATCCCAACATTTTTGACGAACGATTCAATCGCTTCTTGTCCATACTCATCCCGCACTTCTTGGAAAGCACGAACTGCTGGCGTGTTCGCTGAAATCTTCAAATATTGACGCATCGTGTTTGGTCCACGGAAGCCTGAATAATAGTTACTTGGACTATATGTGCCATCTAATTCAGCGTCAAGTAACACTTTACCAGTCGACCATTGTCCGTTCTCAATCCCTGGACCGTAGTCGAAGAGTGGCTTCGCCGTTGACCCAATTTGATACTTCTCGTTTGAATAGTCACGGTACGTCGTATCACCTTGTTTTTCCTGATGACTATCAACAATCGCCACAATTTCACCCGTCTTCGTATTCAGTACGGTCGCACCCATTCTTAATTCCTCTGGGTAACCGTTAGTTTGAAGATTGACATTGTTTGACTTAATATCGCTATTGATTTTCGTGTGCAATTCTTTGTTGATTGACGTATATACTTTTAGACCTGTTCCGTAGATGTCTGACTGTTCAAGTCCGAAGTCATCTTCTAGCTCTTTAAGCACTCGTGAATAAATCGCACGTGTGAACGCCTCTTCTTCCGTCTCTTCACCAGGTGAGATGACGTCTGCGATGGCAACATCAAGCGCTTCGTTATACTGTTCTTCCGAAATGTGGCCGTCTCGCTTCATCGCAGACAAGACTTGTTCTTGGCGATAACGCGTTAACTCTTGGTCACCATTGATTGGATCGTATGCACTTGGACGTTGCGGAAGACCTGCAAGGATTGCCGCTTCTTGATAGTTGACCTCAGAGACTGGCTTGTTGAAATAGCGTTTCGATGCGGTTTGTACACCGTATCCACCACTACCATAGTAGTTTTTATTTAAATACATCTCTAGAATCTGTTCTTTCGTATACTCACGTTCAAGTTTGAGCGCGAGCCACTGCTCTTGAAGCTTACGCTTCAACTTCTTGTCTGTTGAAAGAAACGACTGTTTCACCAACTGTTGCGTGATGGTTGATCCACCTTCTGCACCGAAACCGTCAGTCAAGTTGGCCACGACTGCGCCACCGATCCGACGTAAGTCGATTCCGTTGTGCTCATAGAAACGACGGTCCTCAATCGAGACGACCGCTTGTTGCATCACTTCTGAAATATCGTCAATGGAGACGTATTCTCGAATTTGACCGGCTCCTTCGAGCGGTTCACCTTCAGCAGAGATTAGCTGAATCGGATACGTATCGACGAGTTTTTCTTCGTCAAGCTCTGGTGCCGTTGCAATCGCATATACGGTATATGCCCCGAACGCGATGACTGCTGCAATAAATAATAAGAAACCTAATAAAAAGATGCGTTTCCACATCGGTTTTTTACTTTTCGTCTTTGGTTGTTTCCCAGTTTTTTTGCGTTTATTCGTCGTCGAATCTTGTCGACGTGCGACCCTACTTCGCTCCATTCATGGTTCACTCCTTCTATTCAATCGAGCCATTGATCGAGCACCGCCAAATAGTCAATCGACGGCAAGGCTCTCGTCGGAACTTCAATCGCTTCCTCTTCGATAAAACGAAGTGGAATTGACTTGCGTCCCGTCAATCGTTGTTCCCACCACTGAACAAGTTGTTCCGTGGTCAATACATATTGCGTATTATAGCGACTAAAGCGGATGATGACAAAACAAATCCCTCCATGGCGTTCGCACTCGCGCATGTGTTCAATCTGGTGCTCGTGAAAGTTGCCGAGCGGAAACGACGTCTTGTTATTCGTTTCTTTCGCTTCAAAGTCAATGTACTTGCCGCGATACACCCCATTATAGTCAGTCGTAGATGCCTGTTTGAAATAGGCTTCCGTCACCTTGGCTGCACTTCGCTTTGGGTAATCGACTTTGACGATTTGTAGCGGTGTCGGTTTCTTATGAATGACGGCTCGTTGATGAATTCGATAAAATTCATTCGTTTCATTCAACAATGTCTCCAAATTCATTCCGCGATTCGCATAGGTTGGAGAATTCGAGGGTTGTTTCGAAATTCCTTCCTCCTTTGGTGTCTTTGTCACTTTTGCTTTTTTACCGTTTGGATAATGGAACAATGTCGTCACCCCATACATACATATTAACAGGTCGGTCCACTCGTTCCTTCCGTCTCAGGTCTGATTGTCGACTTCTGTCGGTCGACACTTGTGTGGATTTACCGCAACACATATCGTACCAAACTCCCGTATGTTAAACTAGTATGTAAGCGATTGTGTATCCAAATTGAAAAGCTCTCGTCACGTAAGACTTGATTGTTTTTCTATGATAATAGCACCTCTTCTGTTTAACCAAGATTGTACATCGATAAACCTAATTGATGTCATTCTTAAAAAAAGTGTGCCATACCTGTGCAATTGATTGACCGAATCATCATTCGGAAATAAAATAGAATGCTTAAAGCCGTTACTGTTAAGCCGTTTTGGAGGGATTGGATGGAAAGTGGAAAGAAGTATGTCATGTTCGTCGACGAAACAGGTACACCGAAAGGAAACACGCAGTTCAATTTGACTGGTGTTCTAATGGAGTACAAATATTCAATCGATGCGGATGAGACTGGAATGCCATGTGAATTGAAGCGACGTCTTCACGCGTTCAAGCGAGATGTTTTTAAAACCGAGCAAATCCCGCTTCATTTAAAAGAAATTTTAAAAGCCGAGCATCCTTATGGGAAAGAAGATGGCATCACGATCGACATGTTGCGTGATTTTTGGGACAAGCTACCTGATTTTTTGCGAGGAATCGATTGTACAATCGTCAGTGTTGAAGTCGATAAACAAAAACTACATGACTTTTATTCGACGCCAAAAGATCCGTATGTAGTCGCCTTCGCCCACTTGATGAAGTCGTTCTATGCGTTCTTAGAGGAAACAGAGGCGGTCAGTGCACGCGTCGTCCTCGAATCTCGAGATGATTACCAGAACTTACTCATTCAAAAAGCATTTTTTGATATTTTCAACTCGGGCACGGTCCATCTCGATGTCGAAAAGAGTCGTCAAAAAATTAAAGGGTTCATCTTCTCTGAGAAACAGAACACGATGTATCAATCCGGTTTAGAAATCGCTGACCTCGTCTGTCTCCCACTTTCACGTGTCCGTCGAGGTGTGATCGAGGTAAAACCACGGTTCGTCCATTATGGGGACGAGAACCGAATCTTTAAAGCAATCAAGGACAAAATTTACATTCGTAAAGAAAGTCCAGACCAAGATTTCCGCAACTGGGGCTTCAAAAAGGTACCCATCACGAAAAAGCGTCGTGAGTGGAGCGACCATCCTTGGAATCATTAACACAAAAATGCATCGACACACATGTGCCGATGCATTTTTTATGTCGTGACTTTCGCGGATTTCATTCGTTTCTTTCCTTCCCGACACATATGAAGAAGCGGGCACGTCTCACAGGCAGGTCTCTGGGCTTTACAATGATAGCGTCCGAAGAAAATAAATTGATGATGGAGTTGTGACCACTCCTCGCGTGGGAACTTCTTCATCAACGTATCCTCGACTTGACGGACGTTATCTTTCCAGCGGCAAATGCCAAGACGCTTCGACACCCGCTCGACGTGGGTATCGACCGCAAAGGCCGGTTCATGGAACGCGACCGACAGGACTACGTTGGCCGTTTTACGACCGACACCTGGAAGGGCCTCAAGTGATGCCCGGTCCGACGGCACGATGCCGCCATGCTCGTTCACGATTTTTTCAGAGAGTGCCTTCACGTTCTTCGCTTTGTTCCGATACAATCCAATGCGTTTGATCAACGCCTCAATCTCTGAAACGTCTGCCGCAGCCATCGCTTCGACTGTCGGAAACGCTTCAAATAAGCCCGGTGTCACCTTGTTGACGAGGGCATCCGTCGCCTGGGCGGAGAGGGCCACGGCGACCACTAATTCGAATGGGTTTTGATGCGTCAGTTCGCAATGTGCATCCGGGAACATTTGCCTCATCGTATCAGACACTTCTTGTAACTGGACTTTCGTCAACATCATTTATTCCTCCGTTGATATTCCACGACATCCTCAAGCGTCTCGACTTGATGGTCCTGCCAGACGCGTAAGATTTTATCCATGTATTTGAAGTTTCGAACATTCCGAAGTTTCGCTTCGCGTAACGCGGCCATAATTAGTTCTTCGCTGAAATTATCTTCCGTCATCCACCCGACGATTTGTTCAATTTCAAACGGAGTGATTGTGCCAAATTCTCGTTCGAACGTATGGATAATATTTTCATTCAGCGTCTGTTGCGGTGCGATTTTTTCTTCTCCTTGTAACGCCTCAAATAACGGTAATAGACTATATCGCTCGCTATTCCCTGACGCGTCAATGGCAATCAATTCTTTTTGCAACAAGCCGAGTAACACAGAACGCGCCTCATTCTCAGAGACGTTCAACCGTTTTCCTAATTCGCTTGGGAGTGGCATGACGATGCCTTCTCCAGTCATTTCAAGAAGATGGACGATGAGACTGAATTCGACAGGCGATAAGTCGAGTCGTCTAGCGTCAGTGAACAGTTTGCGCGGAATAACGACCGGACTTTGCTCGAATAATTGAATCAATTGATGTGCATCCATGTCGCACTTCCTTTCTAAGACACATCAATCGGGGAGGACATGACGTCTTCCCCGATTAATCGTTAAGGGTGGATTCGGTTTAATAAACGTGGGAATGGAATGGCTTCACGGATATGCTCGATTCCACTGATCCATGCAACCGTACGCTCAAGTCCGAGTCCAAAACCAGAGTGCGGGACCGAACCGTATTGACGAAGTTCGAGATACCAGTCGTATGCATCCGTTTCATCAAGACCTTCTTTAATGATCTCTTCTTTCAAACGATCGTAATCGTCTTCACGTTGTGATCCCCCGATGATTTCTCCATATCCTTCTGGTGCAATCAAGTCTGCACAAAGAACGAGCTCAGGATTCTCAGGGTCCACTTTCATGTAGAACGGTTTGATTTCTTTTGGCCAGTGCGTGATGAAGACTGGCTGGTCGTGTGCGTTAGCAATCGCCGTCTCATGCGGTGCACCGAAATCGTCGCCGTATTCGATATCGTCGAATCCTTCTGATTTCAAGAATTTGATTGCATCTTCATAACGGACACGTGGGAAAGGTGCTTTCACTTGTGCCAACTTCTCAAGGTCACGTCCAAGGAATTCAAGTTCATCCTTACAGTTCTCAAGCGCGGATTGTGCGATGTATGAGACGTATTGCTCTTGAATCTCAAGGTTCATGTCGTGATCGAAGAATGCCATCTCTGGCTCAATCATCCAGAACTCAATCAAGTGACGACGTGTTTTTGATTTCTCTGCACGGAAAGTCGGTCCGAACGAGAAGACTTTACCGAGTGCCATTGCAGCGGCTTCCATATACAATTGGCCCGTCTGTGAGAGGTAAGCGGATTGACCGAAGTAATCTGTCTCAAACAACTCTGTCGTGCCTTCTGGTGCACTGCTCGTAAGGATTGGTGGATCGATTTTGACGAATCCTTCTTTATTAAAGAATTCATACGTCGCACGAATGATTTCGTTACGCACTTTCATGATTGCGTGTTGGCGACGTGAACGGAGCCATAAGTGACGGTTATCCATCAAGAATTCCGTTCCATGTTCTTTCGGTGTGATTGGGTAATCCACTGACTCTGCAATCACTTCTACATCTGTCACTTCTAATTCAAATCCGAGTGGCGTACGTCCACCATCCGACTTGACGTTACCTGTCACCCAGACAGAAGTCTCTTGTGTCACACCTTTAGCAAGAGTGAACAATTCTTCAGAGACGTCAGCCTTCACGACGACTGCTTGTGCAAATCCGCTACCGTCACGTAGTTGAAGGAAGGCAATCTTCCCGCTAGAACGTTTGTTGGCAATCCAAGCTCCGACGCGGACCGTCTGTCCTTCGTAGTCTTTAAATTGGTTAATCGAAATTGTTGTCATGTTCATTTCCATCCTTTCGCTTATCGAGCGCGCTTCGTAATGAAGTCTTCTACTCGATCGAGCGCTTCTAATACGCGTTTTAATTCTGTTGCATATGATAATCGTACGTAGTCTTCCTGTCCAAAACCAGAACCTGGAACAAGTGCCACGTTTGCCTCTTCAAGTACTGCCTCGCACCAAGCATCGACTGTGTCGTATCCACTCTCAGTCGCGGCAACTTTCGCATTGGCATATAAGTAAAATGCACCTTGTGGCTTCAAGCAAGTGATTCCTGGAATTTGTTCGAGACGGTTGTAAACGATGTCGAGTCGCTCTTCGAATGACTGACGCATCATCTCTACATCATCCTGTGGTCCATTGTATGCCTCAACCGCTGCCGCCTGAGCGACAGATGTCGGGTTTGATGTGGAGTGAGACGCTAAGTTTGTCATCGCGCTGATGATTGTCGCATCACCAACGGCATATCCGATACGCCACCCTGTCATCGCATGAGATTTTGAGACACCGTTGATGATGATCGTACGTTCACGCATATTCGGTAATGTCGCAATCGATACGAATGTTGCGTCACCGTAAATCAACTTCTCATAAATTTCATCGCTCACGACGAGAAGATTATGTCGAAGAACGACATCAGCGAGTGCCTGTAACTCTTCTTTCGTGTAAATCATTCCTGTCGGGTTTGAAGGACTGTTCAATATGACTGCCTTCGTACGATCTGTAATTGCACGTTCGAGCAGTTCAGGTGTCAATTTGAAGGATGTGTCTTCATTTGTATCGACATATACAGGTTCACCGTCAGCGAGTTTGATTTGTTCTGGATAACTGACCCAGTAAGGTGTCGGGACGATGACTTCGTCACCTTCATCTAAAATCGCTTGGAACAATGCGTAAAGCGCATGCTTTGCACCCGAAGCGACCATGACTTCATTCCGCTCAAACGTCAGCTGGCTGTCCCGTTTCGTTTTTTCAATGATGGCGTCCTTCAACGCGACCGTTCCGCCCGAAGGTGTATATTTCGTATCGCCATCACGAGCCGCTTGGCAAGCAGCATCGATGATTCGTTCCGGTGTATTGAAATCAGGCTCACCTGCGCCGAGTCCAATGACATCTTTGCCCGAAGCCTTGAGCGCCTTTGCTTTAGCTGTAATCGCTAATGTTGTCGACGGCGTGAGTTGTTTCACTCGTTTCGCTAATAGATGTTCCATCATTATCCCCCTCTAATTCGTCACATTTGATCGGTCAATTGGACGCGTCGAATAAACTCTCCAGTCTGTAACGTGTAATACGAATACGTATAAGATGCGTCTGCCTTTGTGACCACTTCGACGAGCGCTCTCTCGTCGAATCCGTACTTACAACTGATGAGTTGTCCGCCTGTATCTTGGACAGAACGAGCGCAGACGTCATTCGCATTCACTTCACCAATTTCACGTTGTTCAATTTCGAACTCGTCATCGAGTGGAACGAACCAAATCGAGTCTCCGTCCTCTTCCTGAAAAACGACGTATGCCTCTGTCCCATTGAACAGCTCTCCTTGTCCCACTTGAACGTCTGGCGATTCCTCGTTCAATCGAATCAAGGCTTCCTCGATGAGTTGTTCCTTTTGATTTTCTGTGTGTCCAATCGTGAATCGATACATCACGCTAAAGACAAGGACGACACCGAGCAGTGCCGCCAGTAACGAGACGATCCATTTTGTTTTTCTGGTCATTCTGTACGATAGATGGTGAAGACCATCTCTTCCTTCTTCGGATCATTCACTTTCTTTTCAAGCGAAAGGCCGAACATCAAATCTTGACTTTTTAACGTCCGATTCAATAAATCGACAATCTTATAAACGTCCGCCGTCGGTTCGATGCGCACACTCGCAAGCGTCTCAATATTCGAATTCATGTTGACTCCTCCTCCAAAACCTATACGTATCATTATAAAACGATAACATCATGATGCCTAGCGTTATCTATCATTTCTTGTCACAGAGTTTTCCTTTTCATCTAAGAACAATTCTAACTCGGATAAGGATGTCTCTAGCGTCCCTTCAATCCGGTCCACCTTCGGTAAGCTATTGATGAATTGTTTCCCGTAACGAGTCGTCTCGACACGGCGATCGAACACAAAAATCGCACCATAATCCGATTTCGATCGAATCAATCGACCGACACCTTGTTTGAAACGAATGACTGCTTGAGGAAGCGAAAGCTCGAAGAATGGGGATTTCCCCATCGATTCAATTTTTTCCGAACGGGCTTGCATGATTGGTTGATCAGGCGGCGCGAACGGAAGACGTACGATGACGAGGCACGTCAACGCCTCACCTGGAATATCGACACCTTCCCAAAAGCTGGCCGTCCCGAATAAAATCGACTGTTCCATCCGCTTGAACTGTTTCGTCAATCGGCTTCGCGATCCCCCACTGACCCCTTGAGCAAGTAGCGTATAAGAAGGGTCGAGATGATCTTTTACTTGTTCGTAAGTGAGACGTAACAATTCATTCGAGGTGAAGAGGACGAGCATTCGCCCTTTTGTCACGTTTGCAATTTGAACAATCGATTGAGCGGTCTGATCAACGAACTGAGGAAGCGGCACATCATTGATCAACGGGAAGTCTGACGGAACAAACAGTTTTGCCTGTTCCTTAAAGTTGAACGGTGAAGGCAATACGACTCGTCTGACCGGTTCTCCTTCAAGTCCGAGTCGTCGCTCCATAAAACTAAACTTGCCCGAGACCGTCATCGTCGCTGACGTCAAAATCGTCGGTCTCTTCTTAAATAATCGTTCGTGCAGCAACGGACCGATTTCAACCGGTTGCGTGTAGACCGATGTCAACTTACGGTTGCCTAAATTCAACTCGACCCAACTGACCGCATCATCATTACGTGTCAGCATCGTCTCATAAATGACACTTTCGAGCTCACGGACGTCGCTAATCAATGTTTTCAAATCACTCAAAAGTGCGCGTTGTTTGAACGTCATGTGCTCTTTACGCTCATCGAGCAGTCGATGGAGATGTCTGAGTGACGTCCGTAGTGTACGTAACTTGTCCTCTAATCGATTCGCCACTTCACGAATCGGCCTGAATGATGCGCCTTCTCGCTCGAATCGAACGGTTTGCCGGGGTTCTTTTTTCTTTCCTAGCGACTGTAGTGCCGTCAAGAGGTCTTCGAGCTCTTCTTCGACCCGTGCGAGCGCAGAATCAATCTGTTGACTGAACGCCTCTGCCTCTTCTGTCACAGACGTCAAATCGGCTAGCTGAATGATCCGAGAATGAAACTTCCCGTCCGCACCGTATCCGAACCATTTGAACAACCGATCAAATTGGATGGCGTCAAACGTCACACCGAAATGGTGAGAGGCCACTTCTTCGACTTGATGTGCCTCGTCTAAGACGAGTGGAGTATCGGTCGGTAAGATGCCTGCCTGATGCTGTAAATCAGAGAATAAGAGCGCGTGATTCGTGACAATCAAATCTGCTTCTTTCGAACGGAGGACTGCTTTTGTGAAAAAGTCTCGGCTATACCAAGGGTCGAACCGTCCGAATTCACTTGAAGCATCAGCTTGAATCAACCGTTTAAAAGAAGCCGGACCTTGCGTCGCAGATCCTGGGAATGAGAGTTCCTCTAAATCCCCTGTCTCAGTCTCGGTTAACCAGACGAGTACCATCGCCTTACACATCGAAACCAACAATCCATCATTCGACTCATCGAGTACCATCTCGAATTTACGTAAATCAATATAGTTCCGTCTTCCTTTTAACAAGGTGAATTCAATTTCCGGAAAGATTTGTCGAAGTACCGGCAAATCCCGGTTCAGGAGCTGTTCCTGTAATTGAATCGTATGCGTACTGATGACGACAGGGCGCTTCGTCTCAAGTGCATGATGGGCACTCGGGATTAAGTACGCCAACGTCTTCCCGGTTCCCGTCCCCGCTTCGACTAACAACGTTTCTTCGTCGTCTAACGCTTTATAGACGTGACGCATCATTTCAAATTGACTTTGTCTCGGCTCAAATTGATCAAAAATTGACGGGAGCGTTTCTTCGATTGTGCGAAGGAGAAACGGTTCAAATGGCTCTCGTTCTTCTGCCGGAACGAACGTATCGCTTGGACGGTGTAACGCAATCTTTCGATGAATATCAAAACGCGTTTCGTCGTCTGGTCGAATCCCAACCTCGAGGATGATTTCATCGAGCAACGGCTCGACGTGACTCGTCCACGACTCAGACAAGTCGCGAAGTCGTTTCAATGTCACGACAGGTAAATCGCGCAAGCGCTCGAGCATTCGGATAAAAAGCTCGGCCGTTGCTTCCGCATCACTAAGTGCGCGGTGTGCGTCTGTATGTACAAGGTCGAATGTCTCAGATAACGCTTCTAGGGCATGACTCTCAAGTGTCGGGTAGAGGATGCGAGCGAGTTCAACCGTATCAATGGCCCTCCCCTGAAACGAAAGATAGCCCGCTTGTTCAAGGCTCTCGTTTAAAAAAGTTAAATCAAATGCGACGTTATGCGCGACAAATACCCGTCCATCTAGCATTTTCCAAATGTCGGGAATCACTTCTTCAAATGTTGGTGCATCACTTACGTCATCATCGCTAATCGTTGTTAATTGCGTAATAAAAGGTGGGATTGGTCGACCCGGTCGAATCAAGGTGCTGTAGCGCTCGATCACTTCACCATCTTGTACAACGACCGCCGCAAACTCAATCAGTTCATCACCGGACTTTACGGAATGACCCGTTGTCTCTATATCCACAATCACATACGTGTCCATAACATCCATCCCATCTTAGGCACGCTCGTGCTTTCTGTCTGTCTCATCTTACCATAGAACGAACGACGAAAAAACGGGGATGCCTTTGTCGACACCCCCGAATGTTTTATAAAATCGTGTGAGCGATTTCTTCGTAAAGAAGTTGATCGACCTCGTTTTGCTCGTTCAATACGGCTACTTTTGGACGATGCGTTTTCGCTTCTTCTGCAGTCATTTGACCGTACGCCATGATGATGACAACATCACCGACCTGGAAATGTCTTGCTGCCGCACCGTTTAAACAAATCACACCAGAACCACGTTCGCCTTTGATGACATACGTCTCGATACGAGCGCCATTATGGTTGTTCGTGATGTGCACATGTTCATTTTCCATGATGCCGACTGCATCCATCAAATCCTCATCGATTGTAATCGAACCGACGTAGTGTAAGTTTGCTTCTGTCACCGTTGCTTTATGAAGCTTTGCGTGCATAAATGTACGAATCATTGGATTCATCCCTTCTTCCAAATCACATTATCAATCAATCGGGCTCGTTCGAATTGAACGGCCACCGCCATCAATATTTCTTTCGAATCGCTTGAAGCGTCAGCAAGCGTCGGGTAGTCAACGAGTTCGACATAGTCGATTTGACTGTTCGGGATCTCGTGTAATCGTTCGGTCAGTCGTTGCTTCACTTCTTCAAGATCATGACCTGCCTCAAGTGTTTCTCGCGCTGTCGTCAATGCTTTAAAGATTTGACTCGCATCTTCTTTTTCAGTGTCTGACAAATATACGTTTCGAGAAGACTTGGCTAGTCCTGTCTCCTCACGAATAATCGGGCAGCGTCGAATCTCGACCGGGACAAAATAGTCTCGGACGTACCCTTCGATGAGTGCTACTTGCTGGGCGTCTTTCAGACCGAAATAAGCACGTGTCGGTTGAACAAGGTTAAATAATTTCGAAACGATTGTCAACACACCATCAAAATGGCCGAGACGACTCGCCCCACATAATACATCCGCCCCTTTGCGAACAGTGACGCGCGCCATATCAAGCGGGTACATCGTCTCCGTCGTCGGATAGAAGAGGAGATCGACACCAGCTTCTCGTGCCAACTTTTCATCTCGTTCGAAGTCACGAGGATATCGATCGAGGTCTTCGTTCGGACCGAACTGAGTCGGATTGACGAAAATACTCATGACAACGAGGTCATTCTCACGTCGCGCGTTCTCGACGAGACTCATGTGTCCTTCATGCAAATATCCCATCGTTGGCACAAAACCAATCGTTTGATCCGTTGGCAACGTGTGACGTAACTCTTCAACTGTTGATACAATCTTCATCATTTTCCTCCATACAGCGAGTCGAGCAATGACTCATCCATTGTGAACGTGTGACGTTCAAGCGGGAATTGTCCAGCTTTCGTCTCTTCCACATAAGAGCGGATGGCCTCTGTCGCCACTTCATTCACGTCGGCATATGCCTGAACGAATTTCGGTAAGCGGTCCACGCCATATTTCAACACGTCATGATAGACGAGTACTTGTCCGTCTACCTCTGCCCCGGCACCGATTCCGATGACTGGAATCGTCAACTCTTCTGCGATTCGTTTCGCCAACTGATGCGGCACACACTCAAGGACGAGCATTTTCGCACCGGCACGTTCGGCAGCCAAGCTATCTTGAAGCAGTGTCTCTGCCGCCTCAAGGGATTTCCCTTGCACTTTATACCCTTCTAGCACACCGACCGATTGCGGGGTCAACCCTAGATGGGCAACACAAGGCATTCCTACTTGAGTGAGTCGTTCAATCGTCTGAAGAACTTCACCCGCACCTTCTAGTTTGATTGCATCCGCATGTCCTTCTTGGAAGAGACGGGAGGCAGCCTGAAGTGTTCGGTCAAAATCACCATGGTATGTCGCAAATGGCATATCCACTACGACGAATGTGTTTTTCGCCCCACGGCGAACAGCCTTCGAATGGTGAAGCATATCTTCTGTCGTCACCGGGATTGTCGAGTCATACCCGAGGACGACCATCCCTAGAGAATCACCGACCAAAATCAAATCGACACCAGCCGCTTCGGCAAGTTTGGCTGACGGATAATCATACGCCGTCAACATGACGAGCTTTTCTTGCTCGTTCATCTTTTTCAATAATGAAGTCATCGTGTGCATCTGTTTCTCCTCCTAAACGTGGAGACAGGAAAGAATAAACGCCTTCTTACACGGTTGGCAAGAAGGCGCACGAAAAACAATTTCATGGTTTTCATGAGTAGTGTCCTTCTGTCCCTGTCAAAATGATCAAGGCAGACAACTGATTGTGACAGTCTGCAAGCGCGGTACACTTCAAAAACTGATAGCGTCCGACACATTAAGTATAGTCGATGGTCTCGCTTTCATCAATCATTCCACACTGCAATCTCAGCAGAGTAGACGGGTTCAACCTTTCCTTCTTCTTCAAGAAGCAATGCGCCCTCTTCGGAAATCCCTCGCATGACCCCTGTACGAGAAGTACGAGAAGCGTTCAACGTGACTTTTTCATTCAAGTAGGCGGCATGTTGCATCCAATTAATCCGGATTGGATCAAAACCACTTTCGA
This sequence comes from Exiguobacterium sp. USCH10, assembly GCF_037619445.1. Taxonomy (GTDB): domain Bacteria; phylum Bacillota; class Bacilli; order Exiguobacteriales; family Exiguobacteriaceae; genus Exiguobacterium; species Exiguobacterium aestuarii_A. The sequence goes on from NZ_JAQPZO010000001.1 coordinate 67,703, forward strand.
GGAATCGGTCATATTCGACTTCAAGTTCAGCCAGTAGTTCAGCCAACAGTTCACTTCGACGGAATCGCTTTCCGGTCTCTAGATAAAGAGAAGTGGCCCGATGAGCTAACTCGTCTGGAATCTCCTCACCATTGACGTTCATCCCGAACCCTAGGATGACAGCCTGAATCCGATCACCCTCCGTCTGCATCTCTGTCAAAATGCCACCGATTTTCTTCCCATTCAATAATAAATCATTCGGCCACTTGATCATGACATCAAGATTTTGATGGTTGAGCGCCCGTGCGAATGCACTCGCTGCCATCAACGTGAGTTTCGATGCGTCTCGAATCGGCAAATCCGGTCTTAAGATGATGCTCGCCGCAATATTGACATGTTTTGGGTTATGCCAATGACGACCGAGTTGTCCTCGTCCGGCAGTCTGTTCTTCACTGATGACAATCGTTCCTTCCGACACATGCTGTTGCGCCAATTCATGGGCGATTCGTTGTGTCGTATCGACTTGTTCATACGCATGGACCGTCTGACCGAATCGACCTTTACGGAATGAGACAAATGCTGGTTCATCCAGACGGTCACTCTGTTCAATCAGTTGATATCCTTTACGGGGGATGGTATGGATCGCATATCCGTCTTGCTTCAACGTTTCAATGTGCTTCCAAATAGCGGTACGTGAAATATTCAATTGGCGCGCCAATTCTTGTCCGCTCCATACTTCCCCATTTTGTAATAACGTCAAGACACGCCCGCGCGTTGAAGCCATCGTCTCGCCTCCTCTTTTAATACGGTCCCGTGATTCGGAATCTCTTGTGAAATGACACGTCGTTCGAGATCAAGCAATAGATGCTTGATCGCCTCGCCTGTCGCACCGAGTTCAAGCGCATCCCGTCCATTGAATTTCAGTTCTTGGCGGGACTGGATTGGGAGTGACTCCTTCAGTTCACGACTGCGGTCTGGTTCACCATTCATTTTAAAATAAGTCGAGAGAGTCCGCTCATCCGTCGTGTAAACCGTCATCACATCGAGTCCGGTCTCACAGAGCTGCGCAAGCACTCGAGCCTCCCGCTTGATTGCATTCGATCGTTTCCATGGCAGTAGCCATGCCTCATCTTTTGCGTGATAGAGGAAGATGGCCCACCCACTGACCGCATTCACTGGAGTGCGATCATCTTGTTGCACCCGTTGCATCAGTTCGGTCGTCACATTCGGTAGATGACGATGGATGCCGAGCTCGACCATCTCTGCTAACGCTTTTCGATAGGCCGGTCCCGTCAACAATTTCTCAAACTCGATTGCGATGCGTTCCATTGCGATTTGTTCAAGTTTGTGACTAAGTGAACTCGCTGCGTGACGCAATTCTTCGTGTAACGTGAAGTCGAGCTGAGACATGAAACGGAGCGCACGCATGATGCGAAGGGCATCTTCACCAAACCGCTCGAAAGGACTCCCGACCGTGCGAATGATGCGTTCATCTAGATCGTGTTGCCCTCCGAATAAATCGACGACTTGTCCGTCATGAAACGCCATCGCGTTCATTGTGAAGTCACGACGTAACATGTCTTCTTCGAGCGATACACCGAGTGCGACATGGTCCGGACGTCTTGAATCTGAATATGATCCTTCCGACCGGAATGTCGTCACTTCGAACGGATGATGGTCGATGATGACCGTGACCGTTCCATGTTCGATACCGGTCGGGACCGATTTCGGGAACAGCGCCATCACTTCTTCCGGGAAGAGGGACGTGGCCAAATCGATATCGTCGGGCAAATTTCCAAGGACATAGTCCCGAACGGCTCCACCGACGATATACGCCTCGCCGCCATGTCGTTCAATCGTCTCAATGATCTGTTTTGCATACTCCCATTCTGTCATGATGTCACCACCTGTTCATACAAGCGTTCATATTGTGTCACGATGTCTTGTGAGGCGAATCGTTTCGATTTCACCAACCCGTTTTGTCTGAAACGCTCCTGTAACGTTGCGTCTGTCAACAGCTGTTGCATGGCCATAGCGGCTTTCATTGCATCGCCTCGTGGAACGACGAACCCGTCCTCACCGTCCGTGATCACTTCAGGTAGTCCGCCGGCGTCACTGACGACCGACGGGACTCCCGTTGCCATCGCCTCGAGTGCCACAAGTCCGAACGCCTCTTTGTCTGATAAGAGAACATGGACGTCACTAATGGAGAGCAGTGCAGCGACTTGCTCTTGTTTCCCGGCAAAGATGACTTGATCTTCAAGACCCATCTCCGTCACGAGTCGGCGCATGGCACCCATGAGCGGGCCGTCTCCGACGAGTAACAGTTTTTTATTTGGAACGTCCATCTTGTCGAACGCCTCGAGGACGAGGTCGACGCGTTTGACGGGACGGAAGTTTGAAATATGGATCACGACCCGGTCGTCTATCGTCAAGCCGTATCGTTCCCGTAAGATTGGGTCGAATTGTGGAGTGTACACCGATTCATCAATAAAGTTGTGAATGACTTGAATCGGCAAATTGCTAGCAATCCGCTCCTCCGTCTCACGTTTCAAACTGTGCGAGACGGCAGTAATCGCGTTGGATTGGCGCAACCCATATAAAATCGCCGGTTTCAATTCCTCATCCTCACCGAGAACGGTGATATCGGTTCCGTGTAGCGTCGAGACGATCGGCGTCTTCACACCGGCCATCTCCCGACCGAGCGCGGCACACACGGCATGTGGTACGGCATAATGCGCATGAATGACATCGAGCCCGAACGACTGGATGACACTCGCAATTTTCGCGGAGAGTGTCATATCGTACGGTGGATAGCGAAAGACTGAATATTGGTTGATTTCGACTTGGTGGAACGTGATATTCGGATGATAGGCGTTCAAACGAAACGGCATACTGCTCGTAATGAAATGAACGTCATGTCCTCGGTCCGCAAGCTTCATGCCGAGTTCCGTCGCTAAAATCCCCGAACCACCGACAGATGGATAACACAGAATTCCGATTCGATACGTCATGTGAGCTCACCTGCCCGTTTCACGACATACGGTCGCACCCGTTTCAACCCTTCCGCATACGACACGCCAATCAAACTCCCAAAATGGCGTTCACGGGCGATGACCCGTTCCACGTATGCATCGGTGAGCGGTGTTTTCACCCCATCGACTGGAGTGAACTGGCTTGCGTAACATTGGAGTGCCCGTGTCTTCACTTCAATCGTGTCACTAATATCCACGCATACATCCGGCTCGACATGTGCATTGATCATATATTGATACACACTTTCTGGTCGATATGCCGGAAGCTCCGGTAAATATTTTCGAATACCCGCGTTGAATAACGCCTCTGTCACGAGATAAGCGCATGCCGCATGGTCGGGATGGCGGTCGACTTCATATGGATACAATAAGTGCGTTGGACGCTCACGTCGAATCAAGGAGACGATTGCCTTGAGCTGTTCTTCTCCCCCGTCAATTCCCCGGTCTTTAAATCCGAGATTGATTCGACGGACACCAAGCACGTCATCTGCCATACTGGCTTCTTGTTGTCTCGTTTCTACATCACCATTTGAAGAAAGTTCCGCTCTCGTCAAATCGACGTAAACGACCTCAATCTTCTCTTTCGTCCATTGGGCGGTCATCCCTGCAATCCCGATCTCGATATCATCTGGATGTGCCCCGATGGCTACTACTTTCATTTACATCACCTCTTCTTTGAAAAGTATAGCCGACTCGTTTCTGAATGTCATATGTTCAGGGTAGTCAATCGAACTGTTTTTCGAGTACTCTATCTAAGGGGAGGTGAACCTAATGACGGTACAATTACCGATTCGTGTTCGAAATATTATTTTCATCTTAATAGGTTCTTTTATTTTTGCATTCGGCGTTTATCACTTCAACGTCCAAAACAACTTGGCAGAGGGGGGGTTCACCGGGATCACCTTGATTCTTCGGGGTCTCTTTGATATCTCGCCTTCCATCACGAACTTGGCGTTAAATATCCCACTCTTTTTCATGAGTTATAAGTTGTTAGGGCGAACGACTTTCGTCTATACACTTATCGGGACATTCTCATTTTCACTTTGGTATGCACTCATCGCTAAATATTCTACACTCGTCATCGACCTAACGGATGACATGGTGCTCGCAAGTTTGTTTGCCGGTCTCTTTATCGGAGTCGGACTCGGAATCATCTTTAACAATGGCGGAACGACTGGTGGCGTCGATATCATCGCGCGACTCGTACAACGCTATATCGGCTGGTCGATTGGAAAGACGTTCCTCATCTTTGACTTCTTTGTCATCGTTCTCAGTTTGACGTATCTCGATATCCGCGAGGCGATGTATACGCTTCTCGCCGTCTATATCGGGGCACGTGTCATCGACTCGATGCAAGAAGGAACGTATGCCGGTAAGGCGGCGATGATCATCAGCGACCACCGGACTGCCATCGCCGACGGTATTCATGCGACGATGAATCGCGGCACGACAAGACTACTTGCCAAAGGTGGCTATTCGAACCGTGAACTTGAAGTGCTATACGTCGTCGTCGGGCGAAATGAAGTGAATCGCTTGAAGACGATCGTCAAACAGATCGATCCCCATGCGTTCGTCACATTCCATCACGTCTATGAAGTGGGCGGAGAGGGCTTTACTTTCGATGAGAATCGAATGCCGCTGAAATAAGCAAAAAATCGCCTCGTTCACAGGAATGAACGGGCGATTTTTTATGGCTCGATGCTGAGCACCTCGACTTGAATCGTGCCTCCTGGCGTTTCAACTTGAATCGTTTGACCAATTGTCGCCCCCATCAAACTAAGACCGAGTGGTGATGTCATCGAAATGCTTCCTCGTTCTAGATCCGCTTCTGCCTCACTCACGATTCGATAACTCTCGGTATCCTCGTCGCCTTCACGAATCACGACCCGATTCCCGAACGTCACGACTTCTGACTGTTCGGATTCGACGATTGTCACGTCGGCAAGCAGGCGCTCAAGGTCTTGAATATCCGCCTCTACCCGCTCATATTCCCGTACCGCCTCAGTATAGGTGACATCTTCTCGAAAATCACAAAATTTCCGCGCTGTACGTATACGTTCACGCGCATCCGTCCTGTCTTGCTTTAACATGGCTAGTTTATTTTTCAATTGCTCATGACCGTACTCTGTCAGTTGCGGTTTCATCAACAACATTTCCTTTCATCAAAAAATAAAAAAATCCCGCCGATTCTTGACGGGATTTCGTTCTATTCCTCACGTGGCATGAAGACGATGAGCGCCAAACGGATGAGTTCGGCAACGGCTACGAGCGTTGCAGCCACATACGTCCATGCTGCGGCATTCAATACTTTCCGTGCGCCAGACTCTTCTGTCGCCGTCACGATGCCGTGTGACGTCAACTGAGCCATCGCTCGTTTCGACGCATCGAACTCGACCGGGAGCGTGATCAATTGGAACACGACCGCCCCGAGCATCATGATGACACCGAGCTGTGCCAATCCGAGTGCACCGAACAAGAAACCACCGAGTAACAATGGGAACGACAAGTTCGACGTGATGTTGACGACTGGAACGAGGCTATGTCGAACGCGCATCATCTTGTAGTCGGTCGCATCTTGAATGACGTGACCGATCTCGTGGGCCGCGATGGCTGCCGACGAAATCGTCGAACCTTGATACACTTCACGAGAGAGACGGACGACCTTATTGACCGGATCATAGTGGTCGCTCATGAGTCCATCGACCATCTCGATTCGTACGTTGTGGACACCGTTTTGTTTCATGATGAAATCAGCGACTTGTGCGCCGGTGACACCGCTTTGAAGCGGCTGTTTTAAAAACTGTTTGTACGTGCTTTTCACTCGCATCTGGGCCCATAAGGGGATGAGCATAATCAGTGCAAGATAGAAAATATAGCCACCTAATGACATTTTCTATTTCACCTCTGCGTGTATTTGATAATTTGATTTTACATTCTTATGAACTTATTTTCAAGCGAAGGGCGTAGGACGAACGCATATCCCATAAAAAAACATAATCCCGTTAACCAAAACGAGCCGTAGCCGATCCACATGATATGTTCCGCGAGTGACGGATAGCGAGGCCATTGACCGAGCACATAATCAACTACGTCATTATGAATTACCCAAATCAATGTACAGACAAACGATGTAATCGTCCATTTCATAAAAGGTGCGTAGATGAGTGCTTGAAGCGCCATCGCTCCATGAGAAACCATCAACATGACCGCCATTAAGATGGTGATGGTCGGTGCATCCACGGGTAACGTCCCTAAAAACATGATATTCATGATGACGGCCCAAACGCCGTATTTGATTAAGGTAATGAATGCAAGCGTCTCGAATAATGGTGAACGCTTATTCACGATCCATAATCCGAGGACGATCGTAAAGAAGAGGGATGCTGTCGGGCTGTCCGGGACAAACGGCCAATAGACGTATGGTGTGTCCCGCAGCTGAGGCTCATACCAAATATAACCGTAAATCGTACCGCCTAAGTTGATGACAAATAATAGCGTCAGTACGATTCGATTCATTAAGAAAGTGTTTAAAAACGTCGGGTTCATGTTCTCAATCCTTTTTTCTTCAGTTTATCGCAATACGAATACATAAGTAAAAAAGTGTAGCCTGGTTTCTCAGGCTACACTTTATGGCTTACTCGTTATTTTCGCCGCCCTCACCATATGAAGCGATGAATTCAGATAGTACTTGTAAATCTTCAGGTGAGCCGTCCCACTGACCAGCAGGCATCGTCCCAATCCCGTTTACAGCGATATCCGCAATCTCTTCAGCTGTGTACTGTGTTCCGACGAGTGCTGGAGCTGCTGCTCCACCTTCTAGGTTTTGACCGTGGCAGTTCACACAAGATTGAGCTGAATAAATCTCATATCCTGGTGCAGCTGTATCAATTTCAGGACCTTCACCTGGAATTTGAAGTTCACCTTGAGCGTGGACTTGATCCCAGTGTGTCGTTTGAACAGATTCCCAAGTCAAGTAGAAGACCGAGAGAATACCGAGCAACATGAAACTGATGGCGACTGGACGTTTCGCCGGACGACGCTCGAGACCTTGGTCAAGCCAAGGTGCGATGAGAAGTGCCGTGAACGCCAAACCTGGAATGATGACCGTACCAAGCAAGATCCAGTCTCCTGCAGCGAATTGATATTTGAGTAATTGATACAAGAACAAGAAATACCAGTCCGGTAATGGAATGTATGACGTGTTCGTTGGATCGGCGATATTTTGAAGCGGTGGTGCTTCGACGATTGTCAAAGCGATGAAGCCGATCAAGAAGACCGACCCTACCATCCACTCTTTAAGCAAGAAGTTCGGCCAAAACGCCTCTGTGCGTCCTGGGTATTCTGAATAGTCTTTTGCAATGTTTTGTTTCCGATTCGAGATTCCTACTCGAGAGTCGGTTACAAATTTCATCCCTTTACCGCGATGCATATCGTTTCTCCTCCTTTTTCTCCTCGAATCGGCTTATAGCGGTCCAGAAACCCCTTGTTTACGAATCATCAAGAAGTGGGCTCCCAATAGTCCGAACAATGCCGCCGGTAAGAAGAAGACGTGGATGGCGAAGAATCGTGCGAGCGTGCTCGCCCCGACAATCTCACCACCGGCGAGAAGTGTCTTCGCAATACCACCGATGACCGGTACACTTTCAGCGATTTGAAGCGTAACTTTCGTTGCGAACAATGCTTTCATGTCCCATGGAAGCAAGTATCCTGTGAGTCCAAGCGCCAAGACGACGAAGAACAAGAGAACACCGACGACCCAGTTAAGCTCACGTGGCTTCTTATACGATCCCGTGAAGAACACGCGGAGCGTATGTAAGAATAACATGACGATTGCAACGGATGCGCCCCAGTGGTGCATCCCACGAACGATTTGTCCGTGTGCGATTTCATTTTGCAAATAGTATACCGACGCGTGCGCGTTGATGATATCTGGTACATAGTACATCGTCAAGAACATCCCTGAAAGGATTTGGATGACGATTGTAAAGAACGTCAAACCACCAAAACAATAGACAAATGCAGAGAAGTGATGGGCAGGGTTGACGTGTTCTGGTACTTCGTGGTCTGCGATATCGCGCCAAAGTGGTGTGATGTCTACGCGCTCATCGACCCAATCATAAATTTTTTGTAACATCGACTAGTCCCCCTCTCACTTCTGTGAAATTGGGCTACCTAGGTATAGGAAGCCATCTTTTTCTTCTTTTTCATAACGTGCAAGTGGTGCTGTTGGTGGTGTACCCGGGATGTTCGTTCCATCTTTTTCGTAACGTCCTAAGTGACACGGACAGAAAAATTCTTGTGGACGAGTCGGATCACCCGCAAAAGCTACCTGACAGCCGAGGTGTGTACAAATCGGAGAGAGTGCGATGATTTCGCCACTTTCTGTTTTGTATACCCATGCTGAGAGCGTTTCTTCAAATTCGTACCAAGCATCTTGTGTTTGTTTCTTAAAGTCGACACGTTGCGGCTCAGTCGTGATGTCATCAAGACTCATTACTTTTACTTTGTCGCCTGCTCCAGATTTTTTCAAAACCGGATCAATCGCAAAGTTGACCATCGGACTGATCAATGTTGCCGCCATAAAGCCACCTACTCCAGTCAGTGTGTACGTTAAGAACTGACGGCGCGTGACTTTTGACCCATTTTGAGCCATTTCGTTCCCCCCTCATTCGTGTGCATAACCCCATAATTCTTTATGCATTCTTCACAAAAATTTCTCACTCAACAAAATAGTATATCAATAAAACCTCTACGTCAACCGCTTCATGTCGCCATCCAACGGCTCGAAAGTTCCGTGATAACTTGTGTCGCAAAATTTTGAACCATCGTGTGCGCCTGATCGCTCGACATCGCTCCTAGCGCAAGCGGTGGTACGAACAAAATCGGCAAATCATATGGCTTGAAACGGACGTCTGACGCAATAAACAAAACGTGAGAAAAACCGGATGATTCCGCTTTTGCCACCACATCTTTCACCAGTTCCACACCAGCTTCCACATCGGTGTAACTGAGCGTTGGGCTGAGCATCGTCCGACCAGATAATTGACGTTCTGTCTCGACCGTGACAGCATGAATGACTTCATAGCTTTCGGCTTTACGAACCATATCCTCACCAAACGCCAATTCTGCGAGCGGAACGATGAGCGTATCGACGTATTGTCGTTCGGCAATCGAGCGCAGTGCCCCTTGACTATCGAACCTCATCTTTTCCCTCCTCTCCAACTTATCTCATCATGTCTATTGTATCGTACATGACTTCGTTCACGTTTCAAACTTATGAACGAACTGTGAAATAATTGTGTATTCCTACGTTATTAATATACCAAAAAACAAGCGCCAACCGGAACGGAAGCGCTTGTTTTTTTCAAAATAATTTAGATTCCCGTACTTGGTGGAGTTGACTCGTCAAATTGCGGAATAAGTTCTCGTCCCGACGGTCGAGTGCTTTATCGATTTCAATCAATAAACGCTCTTCTTCGAATTGGGCAACGGAAGCTTGAATGACCGTCTGAGCAGAAGACGATACTTCATCTTTCACTTCCGCCACCGGTTCAAACGGATTTTGCTCCACGATGTCAATCCAATTCTCATCAATCATCATGCCTTGAAAATTCAATTCCACATAAATTGGCCCATCGTGCAGACGGATGTCATGATAAGCCTTTTCAGGATTCATGGTCACAAGGTCTCCCCGTCGATATCGAAACGGTTCACCGTCAAATCCGTACGCCGTCATCACAAGACTTCGTGGCGAGACCGAGGCGTTTGTTACGAAATGAACGTTGCCAAGCTTATCCGGATGTCTCAACCAGTAGTCAAGAATCCATTTCGCTTCACGTTTCCGAAGTGTATGATGAGCGACAAATCGCTTCAAAAAATTCCGTTTCCGCTCGACCATCTGACCTCATTCCCTTCCCTTTATCATTCTACGTCATCAGACAATTGTTCGAGCTGGTCTTCGAGCACTTGGCGATCTTCAAGATCGACCACTAGTGCAAGCGATTGCTCGACCACACGTCTCGCGTCTTGTCTACGACCTTCCTCTATCAACAGTGTAGCCCATTCTGTCACAAATGACACGTCCTCTTTCATCATCGGCTCAATCGAGGCATATAAACTGACAGCTTCGTCATATTCCTCGAGCTCATATTTCGCCTTCGCCTTGTACCAAGTCATCAGCGGGGACGTCGTATGATCTTCAAGTGCATCTATTGTTTCGAGGACGTCATCGATTTCTCCTGCTTCGAATAAAATCGATAAGATCAATTCTGTCGCTTGTAGTGATTCCGGATTCAAGACGAGTGCTTCTCGAAGCTCTTTAACGGCCCCATCGCGATTACCGAGTTTGAGGAGCAATTTCGCTTTGACGTGACGAAGTTCGTCATTATAGTCGTCGCGCGTGATTCCTTGATCGACGATTTCAAGCGCTTCTTCCGTCTGTCCATTCGCGTCCAATGCTTCGGTGTAAGGAAGATAGAGCGAGGTAAAGTCCGGGTCCATCGCCTGAAGCTCTTTAAACTGCTTGATGGCAACTTCCTCTCGACCGATTCGATGTGCTGTCATCGCATGTCCGAAGACGGTATTTAAATTACGATGTGTTGCTTTTTCATACTCGTCGAGCGCTTCTTCGAACGACCCAACCATTGTGAGTGCTTCCGCATAGTCCGCTTGATAATCGATCTCGGACGGCAAATTCATTTTAGGTAAACGTGCATAGAGCGGGATGGCCTGCTCAAACGACCCCGTCGATGCGTACAATTCCGCCAACCCATAGATGAGTAATGGTTCGTCTGGATTCTTTTCAAGAGCTTCCATCAATTTTTTCACGGCTACCTCATCGAGCCCCTGAGATTGATACAAATCAGCTAATAAGACGAGAATTCTCACTTGCGTCTCCGCGTCATCTGACTTGACCTTCTCTAAAACAGCAATCGCCTCTTCTTCACGGTCACTGTCTAAATATGCCTCTGCAAGTGAAAGGGCGACGTTTGGGTCACCTTCGTAATCCACGTACAATTTTGAAAGGACTTCTGTCGCTCGGTCGGCAAGACCAAGCTCTAAATACAAATCAGCAATCGCTAAGCGATCATCATCCGACCCGTCTTTCTCAAGTTCTTCTATATGTGCAAGAGCATGTTCAGTCTCTCCTGATTCAAGCATCTCGATAATATGTGTTAATGCTGCTTCATCTAGCATGTTTCGTCCTCCTGGCCTTCGGTTTGTCGTTATTCTATCTCACGTTGAATCTGTTGTAAATCTTGACGGAAGCCGGGATAGCTGACATCGGACGCATCAATGCCTTCAATCTGGATCGTTTCATCCGTGACGAGTGTAGCGACTTGTAACATCATCGACAGACGATGGTCACCATGAGCCGAGACGTTTCCGCCATGAAGACGACTCGGTTTTACGATAAATCCATCCTCTTTTCCAACGATGTCCACCCCCAATTTTCGCAACTCCGAGACGACCACATCAATCCGGTCCGTCTCCTTCACTCTCAGTTCTGCTGCGTCTTTCACGATTGACGGAGAATTTGCCTGTGAAGCGACGAGTGCGAATAACGGCAACTCATCGATTTGTGACGGAATCAGATCCCCTTCTACGACCGTGCCAGACAGTTCACTTGTCGTCACCGTGACGTCACCGACCAATTCCTCCCCGATGGTTCGTTCATTGGAGATGATGACGTGTGCCCCCATCCGTTCGAGCGTCCGCAAAAATCCGATTCGCGTCTCATTCAAACAGACGTCCGTCGTCGTAACGGAGCTATTCGGCACGATGGCCGCCCCTGCCCAGAAGAAGGCAGCCGACGAAGGGTCTGCCGGTACATCGACCTTCGCGCCACTTAGTCGAGAAGGTTCGACACGAATGATTCGTTCCCCTTTTTCCGCATCAACAGTGAGCTGCGCCCCAAAGAGCGGCAACATTCGCTCGGTATGGTCTCTAGACAATATCGGCTCACGAACAATCGTCGTCCCTTCCGCACGTAACCCGGCAAGGAGGACAGCCGATTTCACTTGGGCGCTCGCTACCGGTAACGTATAGTCGATGGATTGTAGCGTTTTTCCTTCAATCACGATTGGCGCCAGATCACCTTTCACGTCCGCTCCCATTTCACGGAGTGGTGCGTTGACACGTCGCATCGGACGTTTTGACAATGACTCATCTCCCACGAGTTCAAATGACCCATCATACCCCGATAAGAGTCCAATCAACAAGCGCATCGTCGTCCCTGAGTTCCCGCAGTCTAATCGTGCCGAACGCGGTGACTCGATCCCCGTGATGAGGAGTTCGTCTTGTTTTTCAATCACTTCTGCTCCGAGTGATCGAATGATGTCGAGCGTAGAGCGACAATCGGCACCGAGTAGTGGATGCACGACGCGCGTCGTCCCAGTCGCCATCATGCCGAATAAAAGCGCACGATGAGTGATCGACTTATCACTCGGCACACGGATTGAACCGTTTAAACTCATCATTCCCACCATCCTTTCATCTGTTCAAATGTATGTTCAAGGTGCTCGAGCGGCACAGATTCAACGACAATCGTGTCACGGAGCAAGACGAACCGAATTTCGCCGTGACGATTCTTTTTATCCCGAACCATTTTTTCGACATATTGCTCGAACGGTTTCCAGTCAATCGGTGTGACATCGTTCAGACGAATCCAATCAAACAATCGTTTCGCCCGTGTCTCGTCTCCCGATAGTAAAAAGGCAAACACCATCCCATGTAACACCGCTTCTCCGTGAGGGATACGGTACGCTTCGACGGACTCAAGCGCATGACCGAACGTATGCCCGAAGTTGAGCCAAGCGCGAATACCTTGCTCTTGCTCATCTTTCTCGACAACTGCTCGTTTCACTTCAATGCCGCGTGCGAGCCATGTGACCCAATCCAATTCCTGATGTTTAGAAAGAGCGGAAAACAAGTCGTCCTCGAAAGAGGATTCGAGGACGTAACGTGATAAATACGCATGTTTCAATAGTTCACCGAGACCGCTCCGAACTTCTTGGATCGGCAAGGTATGAAGTCGAGAAACATTATAATAGACACCAATCGGTTGATAGAATGAGCCGATCGCATTTTTCGCAAGCGGATGATTGACGGCGACTTTACCACCGACAGCCGAATCGTGTGCTAAAATCGTCGTCGGGACTTGTATGTAAGGCACACCACGCATGTAGACACTCGCTAAAAAACCGGCCAAATCACCAATCATCCCGCCACCGAAAGCGACAATCAGAGTATGACGGTCGCATCCGTGTCTCAATCCTTCTGTGACGAGCTGTTCGAGTTGCGATAACGACTTCGACGCATCACCCGCCTTGACGACAGATGAGACGACGCATGGATGGACTTGCTTCAACTTTGTAAGGAACGATTCCCCGTAAAGTGCGTCGACCCGTTCATCTGTGACGACCCAAAGCATCGGGTAACGTGACCAATCACTTGTTTCCATCCAGCGATCTTGATCGTCGACGATAACCTGATACGGGGTCGATGCCGCGATTGGAATAGTCACCATACTCGTAACTCCTCTCGATACTCATCGATTCGGTGTTTTATTCGATCCATCGTATCATGACCGAACGTCTCACATACTTCCTTCGCCATTTCAAACGCGATGACCGCCTCGACGACGAGTGATGCTGCAGGGACAGCACAAGAATCGCTCCGTTCGATCTGAGCGAGGAATGCCTCTTTCGTATCAATATCGACTGATTGAAGAGGTTTATAGAGCGTCGGGATTGGTTTCATGACGGCTGAACAGACAATCGGCATACCCGTTGTCATCCCACCTTCAAAGCCACCGAGGTGATTACTGAGTCGGGTATATCCTTCGTCTTCATAAGCAATCGGGTCCATCACTTCAGAACCGGGACGGTATGCCATTTCAAAACCATCTCCAAACTCCACACCTTTAAATGCGTTGACACTTAAGACCGCCTGCGCGATTTTCGCATCTAATTTACGGTCGTACTGCACATATGAACCAAGACCTGGTACGACACCATGGACTTCCGTACAGACGATGCCGCCAATCGAGTCTCCATTTTCCTTGGCCTCATCGATGCGACGCATCATCCGCTCAGCCGCTACTTCGTCAAGCGTCCGAACGGGTGAGGCGTCGATCACTTCTTTTGCTTCTTGAAGCGATTCAAATGTACGTATCTCTGCCCGTTCTCCACCAATCACTTTGACGTAACTGAAGAGCGACACCCCGACTTGTTGAAGCAATTGTTTACAAAAAGCACCGACTGCGACGCGTGCCGCCGTCTCCCTCGCGCTCGAGCGTTCCAAGACGTCCCGTAAATCTCGATGGTCATACTTCATCCCTCCGACTAAGTCGGCATGCCCTGGTCTCGGCCGTGAGACTCGTCGCTTGATTTCAACATCCTCTTCGATTGGCTCGGCTTGCATGATGTGCTTCCAATGGGTATGGTCTTTATTCTCAATCCAGAATGTGATTGGTGCGCCTGTCGTTTTACCGTGACGTATGCCAGAACGAACATCTACTTGGTCTGACTCAATTTGCATGCGACGTCCTCGTCCATATCCCGACTGACGTTTTTTCAACTCTAGGTTAATTTGATCTAAATCTATAGCGAGACCGGCAGGGGCACCTTCAATGATGACCGTCAGTCCCGGACCGTGTGATTCACCAGCTGTCAAATAGCGCATCTGTTCACCTCATCCATCTGTTTTTTCGTAAAAGAAACTTTGTTTCATCGCATAGCCGTAACGCTTCGGTTGGAAGATTTGTTCGGTTCCACCGACAAACAAGATTCCTCCCGGACGAAGGGCACGTTGAAACGACGTATATACTTTTTCTTTCGCTTCTTCCGTAAAGTAAATCAAAACGTTTCGACAGACAATCAAATCAAAGTTTCGTTCGTACACGTCCGCTAGTAAATTGTGTTTTTTAAACGTCACGAGCTGTTTGATTTCATCCGAAATGAAATAGTCGTCTCCACGACGCGTAAAGTATCGGTTTTTAAACTCATCCGGCAAGTCGATAAGTGCCCGTTCGTGATACTTCCCTTGTTTTGCCTTTTCGATGACGATGTCATCTAAATCAGTGGCCATAATAGAAAATTGAGAAGGTGCCAGATGTTTAGACAATAGCATGGCGAGCGAGTATGGTTCCTCTCCTGTCGAGCACGCTGCACTCCACACGCGGAGTTTCCCTTGACTTGAGCGAATTAGGTGAGGCAGGATATCTTCCTCAAGCTGTTGCCAACGTATCGGATTGCGATAAAACTCACTCACGTTAATCGTCATTCTGTCAAGAAACTCTTCATAGAGCTGGCGATCTGCATCCATCGCCTTTAAGTATTCAAGGAACGACGCGTATCCCTTCTTTTCGCGTAAGGCGACCATCCGACGCTTCATCTGCGCCTCTTTATATAAATTCAAGTCAATTCCAGACTTGATATAAAACTTTTTTACGAAGATGGCATAATCATTCATCACCAATTTCAACCTCAATTCTTTCTCATTTCCTCTTTCTTCTGACCACAAGCTTTTAAAAGGGAATCAAAAAAAGGACAGGTTTCCCCGTCCCTTCGAAAAGTCATGAAACGTGTGAGGCAACTCCTGCGAACCAAAGTGCCAATTCGCGTTCCGCGCTGTCCACACTATCAGAACCATGAATTACGTTTTGTGACATCGTCGATGCAAAATCACCACGAATCGTTCCAGGTTGTGCATCAAGCGGCTTTGTCTTCCCGATCATGAGACGAGAGACGGCTACGATGTCTTCCCCTTCCCATTCCATCGCGACGACCGGACCAGAAGTCAAAAACTCAACCAATTCACCAAAGAACGGCTTTTCTTTATGCTCTGCATAGTGTGCCTCTGCGACTTCAACTGACGGTGTCACCATTTCGAGACGGTTCAATGTATATCCTTTGTTTTCAAAGCGTGAGATGATTTCCCCAATCAATCCACGTTTTACCCCATCCGGTTTAACCATTAAAAATGTCTTTTCCATTCCCCAAATCCCCCTAAGTCAATAAATGTGTACGTTGTACGTATTTAGTGTACACGCTCCTGCACATTTTTGAAAGGGGTTACATGGGCATTTACCATTTACGCTTCCCGATATATTGAGCGATTTCAATCAAAGATCGTTTGTCAGGCACATCTGGCAACCCATCGAGTCGTCGGATGGCGCGTTCAACGTATCGGTCAATCGTGTGTTGGCTTCGTTCTAACGTTCCATTTCGTTGCACTTCACGAACGAGTGATTTTGTCATCTCCATGTCTGTCGATGCACTCACTTGACGGAGACGCTCGTAAAAGGTCGGGTCCTCCGATGAATAGAGCAGCGGCAACGTCTTATGCCCATGCCTTAAATCTTCTCCGACCGGTTTCCCGAGTTGGAAACTCTTTGCCGTGAAATCGAGTAAGTCATCGGTCATTTGGAATGCCATCCCAATGTCGTATCCGAATAGGCTTAGCTGTTTGACGACTTGAGGTGACGCCCCTGAAATAACAGCACCTGCCGCACAACTCGTCTCAATCAAAAGGGCTGTCTTTCGTGCAATTCGATCTAAATATCGCTTAGGTGATTGACCCCAGTCATATTGATCTTGGATTTGATTGATTTCGCCGACACAAATTCGTTCCATCGTGTCCGCCATGATTCGCATCACTTCCGGGGAATCGATTTCGGATACGAGACGAATCGCCTCTCCGAATAACGTATTTCCGGTATACATCGCAACGGTCTCATCATAACGCTCCATGACGGTCGGTTTCCCCCGACGCAGCATCGCATCATCGATGACATCGTCATGAACGAGCGATGCCATATGAATCAACTCAAGACTTGAGGCAACTTTCGTCAAACGGATATCTTTCGTCTCACCGAATCCCGCGCTCAATAAAACGAAAGCTGGTCGGATGCGTTTACCACCAGCATCGAGTAGTTGGCGAGATGCCGATTCAATAACAGGGTGGTCCGTCCTGACTCGAGTTGATAAAAATTGATCGATTTGATCAATCTCTCGGTTCATGTGACGGTAAAGTCGCTTCAAAGACATGTTTCACCACTTCTTTCCTAGATGCATGGCACATGCACCTCCGGAGAATGTCTTCACTTCGACTTGTTCGAACCCGGCATCTTCAAACATGCGTTTGAGCGTCAGACGGTCAGGAAACTGATCGGTCGATTCTTGTAACCATTTGTATTGGTCGTATGACCCGGCAAACACTTTGCCGAACAGAGGCATGACGGTCCCAAAGTAAAATCGATACAATTCTTTAAAAACGGGTGCCGTCGGTTGACTCGTTTCAAGACAGACGACCGTCCCACCCGGTTTTAAAACACGATGCATTTCACGCAAAACCGTCATGTAGTCGGGAACGTTCCGAAGCCCGAATCCGATTGTAACGTAATCAAACGAATGATCCCCAAACGGTAGTGCCATCGCATTCCCGTGTAGTAATTCAATCGTCGGCATTGATTTTACTTTTTCTTCTCCAACTTTCAGCATATTCTCTGAAAAGTCGAGACCTTTGACGACCCCCGTATTCCCTGCAGCTTCAGCCAATTGAATCGTCCAGTCGGCTGTGCCACAACAAACATCTAAACATTTAGCCCCCGGAAAGACGTTCATTTTCTTCATCGTTGTCCGACGCCACCATTTGTGAAGTCGGAAGCTGATAATCGAGTTCATCGTATCGTAGCTCGGAGAAATGGACTGAAATACTTCGTATACTTTTTGCTCTTTTTCTATCGGTTGCAACGCGTAACATCCTTTCCGTTCTAAGCGACCGCGTGCGCGAGCAACGTGTGAAGCTGCTCCTTTTGGTCCTGTCTGAGCGCTGTCGCTTTCTTATCAATCATTCGTTTCCCACTTGTTGTCAAATAAGGTTGTTCAATCAGTTCGGAAAGTGTTTGAATCAATCCGACGTTCGCTTCGATCCAAATGTTCATCGAGACGTTTTTATCGAGCAGTAATGTACATTTTGCAGCATTGACACGTTGTACAGACTGTCCGAATCGATCGCTATACGACGCTGGGAAAGCCGTCAAGATTTTATAAAACTGAGCCGAGGCAAAATCGCCCGCGAGCACTTTTAATTGGCGCTCTAGCGACCCTTTCGGACTACTGTTCACTTGATCATGTAATTCGAGCGCCTGATGAGCGAAATAAGTTGCCATCACGAGTTGTCGATGCTCAATCGATTCCAAATCAATCATCTCGACCATCCAACGAAGCAACAGCATGTCGACCGCTGGTACAACCTCGTGTTTCGTCAAATAGGGATGATTCATACGTTGTTGGATTTGACGAGCAAGGTCTGTGACAACGAATTCATTTGTCAACTGTTCCATGCTATCCCCCCTCGTCCACTTCATTGTCATTCTGACATAGTATAGCACATTTTTGTCACATTCACGTCATTCGAACTCGCAAACGAAACAAAAAAGCCGCCTTTCGGCGACTTATGTATTGCAGATTACTTGACCGCATCTTTGAGCGCTTTACCTGCTTTAAATGCAGGAACTTTGCTCGCTGGGATTTCGATATCTTCTTTTGTACGTGGGTTACGACCTTTACGGGCAGCACGTTCACGAACTTCAAAAGTACCAAAACCGATCAATTGAATTTTTTCACCGTTTTGGAGTGCTTCAGTGATAGATTCGAAAGTAGCTTCTACAACTACTGTAGCTTCTTTTTTCGAAACATTTGCTTTCTCCGCTACTGCTTGGATCAATTCAGTTTTGTTCATCACGATTCACCTCCTCTCACTAGGAGTTTACGGGATTAATCATATCGTACAAACGTTGATATGACAACATTTTTTGCGTGAATTCACGACATTCACCATCAAAACAAGCTCAGTTGTTTAAAAAAACAACTTCTCCTTGTTCATCTATTGTATAGCCTTGTGAATAAGCAGGGGCGAATGGAGCGTCTTCATACAGCAAATAACGAATGTCTTCGCCGATTTCTGGCGACTCATCCGTATTTCGAAGCGCTTCTTTCACGTCTTCTCGATAGTCCACAAATAGTTGTCCGGTACCGTCCACGTAGATCGGGAGTTCACGATCCGAGTACGGACTTGGAATGACCGGTTCTTCTGTGACAAATATTTTGTCGTAATCGAGCGTGAACTGGTTTTTCCCGAGCGAGCCATCGAACGGAAACTTCCCTTCTTTTGCCCGGAACGCATTAATGTTTGTCTGAAGCTGTTGAAGACGCTCCGATACACGCAAATCAATCAATTTGACAGTCGGTTCCGTTTCGACATCGACGAGAATATACTGGAACAACCCACCGCCCTCAAAGCTATTCCCTGGAGGGTCTGCTAAATATCCTGGTACGAGACGGGCAAACTCGATTGGATAACGCTCCATGAGCGGCGTTTCCGCTGGTTTTGTTTTAATGGGCAAGACGCCAGATTGTTCACGATATGCATCGACCGCACTTTGTACGGTATTCAATTGGTCTTCATACGGAATATTGTTAGCTCGTTCCGAGTCCGGAAACATGCATCCTGCCAACAAAGTCGTTAACAGTACACTAACAGCGATAATGCTCTTTTTCATGGTCTATCCTCCCGTCGGTCCTGAGACGACGACAAAAATCATAATAACTGTCCCAAATAAGAAAATGATGAACGCAATCAGGCGCACAAGTGTCGCAAACCATCCGGTCAGTTTCGTGTGACTGATGGCGACCATCAGTGCAGCGATGGCAAAAGCACCAATCCCCGCAAATGAAATCCACATTTTGATGAGTGACGGTGTCACGTCTATCCCCCTACTTTCTCTATGTTCTCCAGACTTCAAGTGTAGCAAAAAAAAGCGAGGAACTGAACGAAAACGTCAGTTCCTCTCCGAAGTATTATTCTTCAAAATGAAATACTTGTTCCATCTCGTGCTTCTGTGGGCGTCTCATAAGTTTTTTCACTTCATCATGAGGGCTCTTCCCTTCAAATAGCACGTTATAGAGCGCTTCCGTGATCGGCATTTCGACCCCAGCTTCTTTCGCGAGCGAGTGTGCCGCTTCACAGGCACGGACACCTTCGACGACCATTCCCATGTTTCCAAGAACGTCCTCGAGCTTTTCACCGCGTCCGATTGCATTGCCGGCCCGCCAATTTCGGCTATGTTGCGACGTCGCCGTCACAATCAAATCCCCGATTCCTGTCAATCCAGAGAAAGAGGCCGGATTTGCTCCGAGCTTCACTCCAAGTCGAGCAATTTCCACAATCCCACGTGTCATGAGGGCAGCTTTTGCATTGTCCCCATAACCAAGTCCATCAGTCATACCTGCAGCAAGGGCGATAATATTTTTAAGCGCCCCACCGTACTCAGCACCGACGACATCCGAGTTCAAATAGACACGGAATTGATCGTTTGTAAGCAGCTCCTGCACTTCGTCAGCGACATCGAGGTCCTCACAAGCAATCGTGATTGTCGTCGGTTTCCGCACTGCAACTTCTTCAGCGTGAGTCGGTCCAGTCAAGACACCGATAGCCCGACGTTTCGACGGATCGATTTCTTCCGCAATGATCTCCGAAAGGCGTTTGTGCGTTTTCGGTTCAATCCCTTTTGCGGCATGAACGATGGTGACCGGTTCCTTCAACATGGTGTTCAACTGTTTCGAGACAGGACGAATCGCCGAGCTTGGGACGACAAGGAAGACGATGTTGCGTCCGTCGAGCGCTTCCTTCAAATCTGTCGTGGCCCGAATCGATTCCGGTAACGGTGCGTCTTTCAAATAAAACGAGTTTGTATGAGACGAATTGATTTCGTCCACATGCTCTTGTTCACGTCCATAGAGCAGGACGTCATGACCATTATCCGCTAATACGAGCGAGATGGCCGTTCCCCAACTTCCCGCTCCAATGACAGCTACATTTGCCATAAGTGGCACCCCCGTTATTAGTTTTTCTGACGAGCCACGATATGAATCGGCGTCCCGGTGAAGTCAAATGCTTTACGAATTTGATTATCTAAATAACGTTTATACGAGAAATGCAACAATTCAGGATCGTTGACGAACAAGACGAACGTCGGCGGCTCGATGGCAACTTGAGTCGCGTAGTTGATCTTCAAACGTTGTCCTTTATCTGTCGGTGTCGGGTTCATCGCGACCGCATCGACGATGACATCGTTCAATACGCTCGTCGAAATCCGACGACGATGTGTTTCTGCCACTTGCTTGATGACAGGCAACAATGTTTGCAACCGTTTCGACGTAAGTGCCGACAAGAAGACAATCGGTGCATAATCAAGGAACAAGAATTCTTTGCGAATTTCCTCTTCCATCTTCTTCATCGTCTTATCATCTTTTTCGACTGCATCCCACTTGTTGACGACGATGACAATCGCCTTCCCGGCTTCATGGGCGAGACCTGCAACACGTTTGTCTTGTTCGATGATTCCTTCTTCACCATCGAGGACGACGAGGACGACGTTTGAGCGTTCAATCGCCTTTTGCGCGCGCATGACGCTGTAACGTTCTGTCGATTCGTATACTTTTCCGCGTTTGCGCATACCAGCCGTATCGATGATGACATACTCTTGTCCGTCACGTGTGAACGGTGTATCGATCGCATCGCGAGTCGTTCCAGCGATGTTTGACACGATGACACGATCTTCACCAAGGATCGAGTTCGTCAAACTAGACTTCCCGACGTTCGGACGACCAATCAACGAGAACTGAATGACGTCTTCGTTATATTCAAATTCATCCTTTTCAGGAGCAAGTTCGAACACTTGGTCCAACAAGTCACCAAGTCCTAAGCCATGTGTACCCGAAATCGGGAACGGATCGCCGAATCCTAGTGAATAGAACTCATACATGAGATCTCTCATTTCAAAGTTATCCACTTTGTTGACGGCAAGGACAATCGGTTTGTTCGAACGGAACAACAAGTTCGCTACTTCTTCATCGGCTGCTGTGATGCCTTCGCGACCGTTCACCATGAAGATAATGACATCCGCCTCATCGATGGCAAGTTCAGCCTGATGACGCATTTGTACGAGCAACGGCTCGTCTCCTACTTCGATCCCACCTGTATCAATCAAATGGAACTTACGGTTGAGCCACTCTCCTGTACCATAAATACGGTCACGTGTGACACCTGGTTTATCATCGACGATTGAGACACGATCTCCGATGATGCGGTTAAAAATTGTGGATTTCCCGATATTCGGGCGGCCAACGATGGCCACTGCTGGAATTCCCATAACAACACCTCACTAATCTTTCTATCAAAATTTCATCATTTCAACATTTCGAAACGCAACTTACCTATCATATCACAGGCAAAATTAAGTGACCATACAAAAAGAAGCGGGAGCATGACTCCCGCTTGAACGATCATCTTATTTAGAGTCGTCCGAAGATTCATCACCTGTCAATTCAGAGACAGAGAATCCTCCTTGGTCGCTGTATTCGTCAAGTAACGCTTGATCATCATCTTGACGAGTCGGTTCAGATGATTCGAGTGCACGCATCGACAATGAGATTTTCTTATCATCGAGATGAACGTCTAATACTTTAACTTTCACTTCTTGGCCTTCTGATAACACTTCAGATGGCGTTGCAATGTGACGGTTCGCGATTTGCGAGATATGAAGGAGACCTTCCACTTGTGGTGCGACCTCGACGAAAGCACCGAACGTCACGAGACGTTTGACAGTTCCTTCGATCACATCACCCGGTTGAATTTTCCCTTCAATCGTTTCCCACGGACCTGGTTGTGTCTCTTTAATTGAGAGTTTCACTTTTTCATTATCCAAGTCGAGACCAAGGACTTTCACTTTGACGCGGTCGCCTTCTGTTACGACATCGCTCGGCTTCTCAACACGGCTGTGCGCCATTTCTGAGATATGGACGAGACCGTCCACACCGCCGATATCAACGAACGCACCGAAGTCCGTCAAACGTTGAACCGTTCCTTCGATCACTTGACCGACTTCGAGCGATTCAAGCGTCTCTGATTTCTTGGCACTCATTTCTGCTTCGACAACTGCTTTATGTGACAAGATGACGCGATTTTTTTCGCGATCAATCTCGACGACTTTTACGGTAATTGGTTTGTTTAAATAAGACGAGAAGTCTTCGACAAAGTGACTTTCGACAAGAGATGCCGGGATAAATCCACGGATTCCGATATCGACGACAAGACCACCTTTGACCTTATCTTTCACCATCACTTCAAACACTTCGCCCGATTCGAATTTCTCGACAATTCGATCCCATGCTGCTTCAGCATCGACGTCTTTTTTCGAAACGACCACTTCTTCGTCCGTGACTTTTTTAACTTTGACACGAATCTCGTCGTTCACTTGGAGTGATTCGTTTAAATCGTCTAGATGCATGCTTGATACTTCGCTAATTGGCAAAATCGCTTCGGTTTTATAACCGATATCGATCAGCGCTTGCTTGTCCTCGATTTTGACAACTGTTCCGGTCACAATTTGACCACGATTAATTTCAAAATCAGGCATATCTTTCATTTCTTCGACCATTCCAACACTACCCCCTCACGATGAGTACAAAAAGGAGCGCCCTGAGGCGCTTACACCTAGTATAAATCTCTTATAATTCCGAGAATTTGTCAAGGCGTTATGAAGATTGTACCTCTATTGAAAGAAGTTTAAACCTCAATTCCTCAAACCCTATATTTACTTCGTGAATGAATGTTTCAAATAGAGGTCGGCAATTGTATCCATGATTAAGTCAGCCGCCTCTTGTGCGTTTGCCTTACGTTCCTTCAAAAGAGCCAAATCAATCGGCTTTCCAATGACGACACGCAATTTCGCACGAAACTTATATCTACCGATGATGGCAATCGGTAAAATGTGCGCGTCTGAACGCATCGCAAAGAAACCAACCCCGGCTTGCGCCTTTCCTAACGTCCCATCTTTTGAACGTGTACCTTCAGGGAAGATCGAGATAACTTCATCTTCTTTTAACTTTTGCAGAACGACACGTAGCGCCTGGCGATCACCTTCCCCACGCGATACAGGAATTTGTCCCGCACGGTTCAAAATATGCTTCAATACAGGAACGCTGAAAAGCTCTTTTTTCGCAAAGAACCGTAATGGACGTTCTTTCGGAATCGCACATGCGAGGAGGACTGGGTCCCAGTTTGATTGGTGGTTCGAACAGACGAGAATCGATCCATCTTTTGGGACATGTTCGCGTCCGATGAATTCGACGCGAAACGATGCGAGTTGAATGATGTTCACGACGGCCCTAGCCATCCGATACATTCCAAACGGACCATTGTTCAACGGTTTACTCATGCTTTCACCTCTTCAATTAATCGTTCAATCGCCGAGACGACCCCATCAATCGACAACGTCGTCGTATCGAGATAATGAGCATCTTCAGCTTGACGGAGAGGCGCGACCTCGCGCTCTGAATCACGTTTGTCACGAAGAGCAATTTCTTCCTTCAATCGCTCGTAATCACTCGGGATTCCTTTTGACACATTTTCATCATGACGACGGCGTGCCCGTTCTTCGACCGAGGCAGTCATAAACACTTTCAAATCTGCGTTCGGTAACACATGCGTGCCGATATCGCGCCCATCCATGACGACACCGCCATGCTTCGCCAAATCACGCTGTAAATCCATCAAGGCATCCCGTACTTCCGATTGACGGGCGACAAAACTCACATTATTCGTCACTTCACTAGAACGAATGACATCTGTCACTTCTTGTTCGCCATCGAATACACGTTGCCCTTCTTCAGATGGCACGAGACGAATCGACATGTTCTCGATCATCTTCGCGAGTGCGGGACCATCTTCAAGATTTATCTTCTCGTTTAAAGCACGATATGTGACTGCTCGATAAATCGCACCTGTGTCTATATAGACATACCCCAATTGTTTCGCCAACGACTTGGCGATTGTACTTTTCCCGGCACCAGCCGGTCCATCTAAAGCAATTTGTAACGATTTTTTCATACAAAACGGGTATCGAGTGTGCCCGATACCCTCCTCCTCTCGGTCTATAATCCCGAGAACATCATAACAGTTTTTTATCTTGAAGAAAATACAGACCCTGTCCGCTTACGCGCTTCAAGTTGAACGCGGAAACAGTATCGTAAAATCGTCTCCTGATCACGAGGGGTCAAATCTTCGAATGCCAAAGAAAGCTCTTGTTTCACTTCTTGTTTATGTATACGTACTAAACGACTCTTCACACGAAAGAGTTGCGGCGCACCCTGCTCATCTTCAATTCGGAACACGACGATGAGCGATTCGTTTACTTCAACGGGCACACGGTTCGCAATAATTTTCATACCGCCTGCCGATACGTCAAGCGACGTCGTTTCGAACGATTCGAAGTCTGCTCCATCTGCCGCAACAACTGTCACATCAATCATTTCAGGGACGCGCAAATATTCACGTCGTTGAATTCGTTTGATTTTCTTCTCATCCGGCATCTTGAAAGCATAGCGAATCGTCATCTGCGCATCACTGATTCGTTTCGCGACTTTCGTATCAAATGCGAACAATTGGTTATCCCCTTTGAAAAAGTAAACACGCATCTCTTCTTCTTCATGTAAGAAGAAGGTTTTAAGCGTCGTCGTGTCACTTGGTGATTCAATCCAAACGATTTGATCCACAATGGCCGCAATCTTTGTTTTCCCCTCATTCCGTCCTTCTACTTCGATTCGTAATTCTTGTCCTTCTTTCAGCATACGCATGTTCCCCTTTATTTAAATTGACGACGATTGGACAGATTGGCTGCTCGTACAAGCAGAAGTGCAACCATCCATAAAATGACGATATAGAGCACGGCCGGCAACTTATGATTCGGTTCTAAAATCAAGATCAAATCAAACGTCCCGTGGATGACCGTTGCAGAAAAGACTGCCATAAACAGCCACACCCGCTCACGTGCCGAATGTTTGGCACGCCCCAAGCAATAGCCCATGACAACCGCAAACAATGCATGGCCGCTCACCGGTAAAATGGCGCGCCAAATCGCAATTTCTAATGAATCGTACACCCATAAGTATAAAAAATTCTCTAACGTCGCAAAGCCTAATGAGCAGGCGACCGCATAGAGAATCCCGTCGTAGTAATCATCAAAGACTTTATGTATATATATTGTATAATAAATCATAAACCACTTAAAAAACTCTTCGAGTAAGGCAGTGGTGACATATGCCTGCCAAAACGGACCAGTCAGCACCCCTTCTTCAACGAACGCATATTGGATAAACATGATCGGGAAAACGAGAACGGCCCCGGCCACGAAAGAACGAATCACATATCCGAGCGGTTCTGCTTCCAATTCATGGCGAAGATAGAAGTAGGAAAGAAGGGCAAGCCCTGGTGCCACCGCAGACAAGGCGATTGCGATCATGACGCATCTCTCCTTTCTCTCATTAGCATACACTGAATTGTCTGAAAGAAAAAGTGTGTAACGCCTAGAAAATGGAAATATCCATAAAAATAATTAGGAGGTCATTTATGAATCATTTATTACTTATTCACACAGGCGGTACAATCGCCATGTCCCAATCCGGTACAGGACACGTCGAACCGAGCGATGTGAATCCAATCGACGCTACACTTCCGAAGGCGACGGACATCGCCCACATTACGACAAAGCATTTCTCAAATATCCCGTCTCCACATATGACACCCGATAAAATGCTTGAACTGGCTCAATTTATTCAGCATGAGTTGACGCAGGACACGTATGACGGAGTCGTGATCACACATGGAACAGATACGCTTGAAGAAACGGCTTACTTCTTGCAGATTACGCTCGGTGCGCCTGTACCAATCGTCTTGACAGGAGCGATGCGTTCCTCGAATGAAGTCGGTTCAGACGGTGAATTCAATTTAATTACCGCTCTTCGGGTCGCAAAGAGTGAATCGGCTCGCGGAAAAGGCGTACTCGTCGTATTTAACGGAGAGATACACTCGGCCTTCAACGTCACAAAAACACATACGTCATCCGTCGATACGTTCAAGTCAGTTCATTTCGGAAACGTGGGTATGGTCACAAAGGATCACGTACTCATCTATAGTCAACCGGCAACGAGACAGCCTAAAATGATTCCGTCCATCTCAAAACGGGTAGCTGTGTTAAAAGTCGTTGCGGGAATGGAGCCTGATTTGCTCGAATCGGTGATGGAACTTGGATACGACGGACTCGTCCTCGAAGTGTTAGGGCAAGGAAACGTCCCACCGACACTATTGCCGGCGCTTGAACGTTTGGTCGAGGAAATTCCCGTCGTGATTGTCAGCCGTTGCTTTAACGGAATCGTCCAAGACGTATACGGGTATGCAGGTGGTGGGAAACAATTGAAAGAGATGGGGATCATTTTCTCGAACGGGCTAAATTCGCAAAAAGCTCGCCTGCGTTTACTCGTGGAACTCGAATCCGGTTCTTCTCAATCCGTGATGGAGCATAGCTTTAGCTTCCAGCAATAACCTTGCGCTTCCGCATTCCCTTCCCTACAATGAGCAAAGAGGTGATTTTCAGTGAATAAACAAGCGATTATTGTGGGTGCTGGACCATGTGGTCTATCAGCGGCCATCGAGTTAGAGAAGATTGGGGTTTCTTGTACGGTAATTGAACGAGGAAATATCGTTGATGCAATCTATCGATATCCGACCCATCAAACGTTCTTTTCATCTGCAAACCTATTAGAGATCGGGGACATCCCGTTTATATGTAAAGATTTAAAGCCACGGCGACAAGATGCACTCGTCTACTATCGGGAAGTCGTCACCCGTACCGGATTGAACGTCCATCCGTTCGAGACCGTGGAATCAGTCGAGAAAATCGACGATCGGTTCGTCGTGACGTCTAGACACGAGCGTCGTGGGGAAATCGTTCGCGAGGCGGATTATGTGATTTTAGCCACAGGATATTATGGACGTCCTCGCATGCTCGATGTGCCTGGTGAAGAGTTACCACATGTCCACCATTATTTCCACGAAGCCCATCCGTACTATCGACAACACGTCACCATCATCGGTGGAAAGAACTCTGCAGTCGATGCGGCAATCGAACTCGAAAAGGCTGGAGCATATGTAACAGTGCTTTATCGCGGTGACTCCTACAGTCCTTCCGTGAAGCCATGGGTTCTCCCTAACTTCGACTCACTCGTCCGACATGAAAAAGTTCGAATGGAATTTGAGGCGACAATCGATCGCATTACCGAAGATGGTGTCTATTATCACCAACATGGGGAAAAGAAGCATGTGTATGCCGATCACGTCCTCGCGATGACAGGGTATCAACCAGACCATCACCTTTTTGAAAATGCGGGAATCACGATCGATCATGAGAGCGGTGTTCCGACGTTTGATGAGGAAACGTTCGAAACGAATGTCGAGCATTTGTTCATCGCTGGCGTTGTCGCTGCCGGCAACGATGCGAATAAGATTTTTATCGAGAACGGTCGCTTCCATGGAAAAGCCATCGCAGACACGATCGCAAATCGTATTCAAGTATAAAAAAGTTCGGTCAACACGCGTTGACCGAACTTTTTGATTTAAACCCAACCGCGGAAACGTGACGCTTCCGCCATCTTACGTACACCGACCATATAGGCAGCGAGACGCATATCGACTTTGCGGGCTGAAGATGTGTTGTAAACAGTGTTGAACGAATGAACGAGTACTTTTTCAAGTTTTTCCTCGACCTCTTCTTCCGTCCAGTAGTAACCTTGGTTGTTTTGTACCCATTCGAAGTAAGAAACCGTGACCCCACCACTTGATGCCAATACGTCTGGCACGAGGAGAATTCCGCGCTCCGTCAAAATTTTCGTCGCTTCGTTCGTCGTCGGTCCGTTCGCCGCTTCCACTACGATGGAAGCTTTAATGGCATCGGCGTTATCTTCCGTGATTTGATTCTCGATAGCAGCTGGCACGAGAATGTCACAGTCAAGTTCTAACATCTCTTTATTCGAGATTGTGTTTTTGAAGAGCGTCGAAATCGTACCGAATGAATCACGACGGTCTAACAAGTACGGGATATCTAAGCCATTCTCGTCATGGATCGCACCGTAAGCGTCACTGACCGCAATCACTTTTGCTCCGGCATCGTACATGAATTTCGAAAGGAAGCTACCCGCGTTCCCGAATCCTTGAACAACGACACGGGCACCCTTCAGTTCGATGCCACGGCGGAGTGCCGCTTCTCGAATCATGATGGCTACACCTTTCGCAGTCGCAGTTTCACGACCGTGCGAACCGCCAAGTACAAGCGGTTTACCTGTAATAAAACCTGGTGAGTTGAATTCATCGATTCGGCTATACTCATCCATCATCCATGCCATGATTTGCGAGTTCGTGAACACGTCCGGAGCAGGGATATCTTTTGTCGGTCCTACAATTTGGCTAATGGCACGCACATAACCACGGCTTAATCGTTCGATTTCACGGAAACTCATTTCACGTGGGTCACAGACGATTCCGCCTTTCCCCCCACCGTATGGCAAGTCAACAATCCCCGCCTTTAAACTCATCCATACAGATAATGCTTTGACTTCTACTTCAGTTACGCTCGGGTGGAACCGAATTCCCCCTTTTGTCGGTCCGACCGCATCGTTATGTTGAGCGCGATAACCCGTAAAGATTTTTGTCGAGCCGTCATCCATGCGAACTGGGATCCGAACGGTCAGCATGCGAAGCGGTTCTTTCAATAACTCGTACATCTCATCTGGATAGCCGAGTTTATCTAAAGCTTCGTGAATTACCTCTTGTGTCGATTCCAAGATGTTTTTTCGTTTTTGATGACCTTTTTCTTGATCCGTAATCATGAAGGTTTCCTCCCCTAAATTGTCAATTCTCCCCCAAGAATTAACCTCGTATTCGTTTAAAAGTATAGCTGATACACGCTCAATTTGAAAGGGTTTTACAAAAATAATGAAAGCGTTTTCTTGAAGTGTGGAATGATCCAGATGTCTTACTTCGACTCGCGTTCGAGTGCTAGCTCCATAAAGCGTTCTAAAAGCTCGCCATACGAGATTCCGACTGTTTTCGCACTGTCCGGGAAGAGACTCAACGGCGTCATTCCAGGCAGCGTGTTCGTTTCTAAAATATACGCTTCACCCGATTCCGATACGAGGAAATCTGAACGTGAGTACCCTGAGCAACCGAGCGCACGGTGAGCCATGACAGCCGCTTGTTGCACTTCCATCGTCAACTCATCCGAGATTTCGGCTGGACAAACATGAATCGAACCACCTTCTGTATACTTCGACTCGTAGTCGTAAAACTCATTTTTTGGAATGATTTCAATAACAGGAAGTGCTTCTTCTTTCCCGAAGTTTCCGATGACCGGTACCGTCAATTCTTTTCCTTTAATGTACTGCTCGACTAATACTGCTGAATCACATGAAAATGCTCGATTAATTCCCGCACGTAACATCGACTCGTCCATCGCAATTGTCAAACCGTTCGAAGAACCTTCTTGTGCAGGCTTGACGACACACGGAAACTCATTTCCCCACTCAGCTACTTTCGCATCAATCGAATCCACAGATTCAATTAACACGTCGCGCGCCACACGGATGCCTGATGCTGCGAAGATGATTTTCGCTCGTGCCTTATCCATCGCAAGAGCAGATGCTAGGACACCTGACCCCGTGTAAGGGATTCCCGCCATTTCAAGCAACGATTGGACGCGACCATCTTCGCCATATTTCCCGTGTAATGCGCTGACGACGACATCGACTTCTAACGTCAATAACTCGTTCGCGCGTTCTGGATGAAAATCGATTGCCGTGACCTCATGGCCACGCTCCGTCAATGCCTCAATCATCCCTTGTCCACTTGTGAGGGATACCTCACGTTCTCCTGACACTCCACCATACAATACAGCGACCTTCATTCCAATCTCTCCTTCAACTAACTACTGAAAATTCATGTCTAATCATAACACGGACATATCAAAAACAATAGAAACAGAAAAGTAAAAAAAGCCGTACTTATGCGAATGCATCGTACAGCTCTTTCACAGCCTGTTCAGTTTGAATCGTTTTTCCATATTCCATCATGACGTACGGACTGACCGTAGTCGTTTTACCATATTCGGACAAAATGGCAGCGAGACGTTCTTCCACTTTCTCGGGTAGCACTTCCACGAAGTGGAGATAGTACCGTCCCTCATAGTGATAAAGTGCTCCACCCTGCTCAGTTTCATGTATATGTGGAAACAGTTGAATCGACGCGTTAATCACATCTTCGATATCATCAAACTGATAAATCAAATGATGAATGACATCAATTGTGAGTCGAATCTCAACTTGCTCGACATCAAGCTCTGCTATGGCCTCACCTTTTTGAACATCGATGACGAGACCATCGCGTGGAAACATCGTCACATTCAAATCGACCGCTCCTTGCGGAGAAAACCCGTATTCACTCTCTGCTGTTTCAAGTAATTCTTTCCACAGCTGTTGACCGTTTTCCCCCACGATCGTATCGATAGCGATCCCACGTAACGAAAGCTCATTCGCAGTCACATATACACGAAGATGTTCTTTTGTTTGTTTTTCAAATCTCAATCGAAAACCTCCAGTGAATATTCAATCCTACTAATAAGCTACTCCCGTTTTAATCCCGTGTCAAATAGTTGATAACCATTTCGTCCACTCTTCTGGCGTATCACCAAGAAATGCATCATCGAACCGACTCCGTTCGAGGCTGACCGCGTATCCACCCGCCCCAATCTTTAATGTAGGGTGCTCTTCTTGAATATAATGCATCGCCTCTAACAAGTTCGGGATATGGTCCGTTAACGTGCATGCGAAAATAAGGCAAGATGTGTCGATGTCGTGCAGCGCCTTGCTTAAATCTTCTTTCGGGAAGCCCGCTCCTAAAAAGATGACGTCGTACCCATGTTGGCGCAAATAAAGTGTGACAAACAACAATCCGATTTCATGCATCTCACCCGGTGCACAGACACAAGTGACTCGTGGAAGAAACGGGTTCATCGGCATTTGAAGTGACAACGTAGAGAGACGTGCCCGTAAAAACGCCGTGGCGAAGTGCTCATGAGCAATCGTAATCGTTCCTTGCTCCCACTTTGAACCAATATCCATCAGTAACGGTCCAATGATATCTTTTGTCACCTTTTCAAAACTGAACGTATTGAACGCACGATTGATTAGATCATGCGAGGTTCGCTCATCAAAAGAAAGCAACGCCTGAAGCAGAGCATCCTTCAACTCTTCATCGTAAAGCTTCGCAGACGTCGGTTCTGGTTCAGGAGCTTGGTGGAGTTGTTGAATGGCTTGAGAGACCGTCAATCCTTCTTTTTGCTTGTCTACCACCCACTTAATTTTCTCGACATCTTGATCTGAATACAGGCGGTGACCTGATTCGGTCCGGCTCGGTACGATAAATTGATATCGCCGTTCCCAAGCCCGAATGGTCGTTGGATTGACACCGGTCAACGTCGCCACGGTTTTAATGGAGTATTTCGGCATCTCCGCCCTCCTCTCTTATTCGTTCTATGATATAAGTATATCCTCAATTGAAAAGGTTTACCCCTTTTATTGTGCAATCGAGTATTTTCCCAAAATAAAAAAAGGCACGGACCATGTCCGCACCCTTCTTAGAAAATGGCATCTCGCCCGATATATATGAAAATGAGAATAATCGCTAACATGGCGAAGGTTAGAGTCATCGCCAACGGGCGCTTCATCAAGTTATCGTTCAACTTCCTCTTCCGTTCATGCTCTTGCCTCTCCGATCGAGACGGCAACGTGTCCGCCAACTGCTCGCGCAAAGAATCTGCCTGATTCCGATGTCGCAACGTATGCCCTCCTTTACCTTTTTTATCATTTTACTATGATATTATTCAAAGGAAAAGATTTGCGTCAACCGTATTTTCCATTCTGTCACATTTTTTCGAACGATTTGCGGTGTCTCAGGGAACTCAATCGTCCCACACACATCACAACATTCCTCTTGGTCGATTGTCGGCTCCGAAAAATAACGGAGTAAATAATCACGTCGGCACGTTCGGATAAGTGCATAATCCATCATCTGTCCGAGTTGACGATAGCGATCACGTTTTCTTTCTTTTACCCAATCGAGCGCCTCTTGAAGCGAGCGTTCAGACAGCATCTGCTTTAAAAGAAGGAATTTCGGGTCTTCTTCGTTCATCCTCAATAAGCGGGGTAATTGCGAAAGTGTCGTGCCATTTTCACACTCAAAGTATGCTAGGCGAATCTCTTCGTCTTTTGGATATTGACCATCAATCAAAAATTGTTGAATGCGTTCATCTCCATCCGCATAGAGGAGGACAGCAAACGCCGGCTCTCCATCACGACCCGCTCGTCCAATCTCCTGCATATACGCTTCCACCGTTGCAGGGATTTGATAGTGAATGACAGAACGAACGTTGTCTTTGTTCACGCCCATCCCGAATGCACTCGTACACACCATGACCGACACTTCATTCCGTAAAAATTGAGATTGGACGAGTCGTCGGTCTTCCGTTGACATGCCGCCGTGATAAAATAACGCGTCGTCTAGTTCAAATGCCAACGCTTCCGCTTCTCGACGTGTCGCCGTATAGACGACTGCCGGTTTTGGAACGTCTCTCACCAATTCTTTTAGCCGTTCGAGTTTCTTCTCTTTTTCAAGTCGTTCGACCATCAAGCGAATTTCTGGTCGATTCGCGGAATGCACGAACTGCTCCGGTGAAAAGAGTGCCAACTTCTCAATGATATCTTGCTTCACGCTCTCAGGAGCCGTCGCTGTGACGGCCATACATTGAGGACTCCCGATTTGTTTGCGTAGTTCGCCTAAGCGCGCATATTCTGGTCTAAACTCATGACCCCATTGTGAGATACAGTGCGCCTCGTCAATGACGAGCATTTGAATCTTCACGTTTGAGAGTGCGCGTGTAACGTACGGAACGGCCAACTGTTCGGGGGAGAGATATAAAAATCGATAACGTTTCAAGTGATTGATGATTTCTTGTTTTTCTTCAGAAGACTCCATCGACGTCAAACGTGCGACACCACGTTCTCCCCGCTCTCGGATATGGAGCATTTGGTCTTCTATTAAAGAGAGGAGAGGTGAGACGATGACGGTCAATCCCCCATTTTTGATGTACGAAGGGAGTTGAAACGTCAACGATTTCCCTGCCCCTGTCGGCATGACGGCTAATACATCTTGCCCTTCTACAACGGAATGGATGATTTCATGCTGTCCAGGACGAAATGAATCATATCCGAACACGCGTTTCAATGTCGATTCATACAAATGTCTCACCTCGTTTCAACCTTGCGAACACAAGGCGTATTTGAAAGTAACTCACGTTGCCCATCTTTTCGAAGATAGGTTTCAAAGCCCAGCTCTCTGGGTCTCGCAGCTTCTCGATGGTGATGATATCGTCGCTCGGCACAAATTGATCGAGGGGAAAGGTGTCTAAATACATTGCCATCTCCACCACATGATCCTCGATCGTACTCGTTCGTAGTCGTCGGCGAGACTGAACTTGTTGAAACGAATATCCTTTGAGAAAGAGATCATACGACTCACGTGCCGAAAAGGTCATTCGCTCAGTCGACAACCCATACGTGAAACCCCGAAGCTTCGCCTCTTTTGGTAACACAGTTAACAGTTCATTCCATCCTGCTAAAAAATAAAGGCGAGCCGTCTCCGCGTCGACATCAAGAAGACTGGCGATTTGTTCATAGGTCAGACCGGTCTCAAAGGCTCCCGTAAATCGATAGACGACCGCTGTCGCATATGGATCTCCAATGATGTCAAGCGCGGCCTCGATTTCATGATGGAATGTTTGCATAAGGATTTTCCAATCTCGATCGATCTGTAACAACTGTTTGACCCACTGTTCCGCGGGTCGATCGGCTTGAACGGGATAAAACGTCCTCTTATGTTCCCTAGACATGAATGTCTGGACAAAGAGACTCAAACGTTTCCACGTCGTCGCATTATAATCACGGCGCTCTCCCCCTAAACGATTGAATAAATCTTTAACCGTTTCAGGTGAAGACAATAGGTTTCCCGCTTCTGTCAGTTTAAATTGTTTGCGGTCCAACCATCCCCGCTTTTCAAATCCTTTTAATAAAGACTCATATGAGTACGTTGTTTGAGGAAATTGACCAAAAACAGGCTCTAGCTCATAAAAGAACGCGTCTTGTAACGTCGTGGCCGAGCGCTTTCCGTTCAAGACATGGAACAGGCTACGTTCACTCCGTTCCCCGTTTAATCGCTTAATGGCCAGCAGTAAAACTCCATCTGCTAAATGAACCAAGTCGTCACATCCTTAAAAAAATCATTATCCTACCAAAAAGACACTCGTTTCCTCATTGAAATAATTGGGTATGTAGACTACAATTACTCGTAGACAGTAGATTGATTTCTAAGAGAAACGAACCGTTTGGAGGGTTATTATCATGGCAAAATTTACTATCGTCGATAAAGATACATGTATCGCATGCGGAGCTTGTGGCGCAGCAGCACCAGATATTTACGATTACGATGATGAAGGTCTCGCATTCAACTTGATGGATGACAACACAGGTACTGTGGAAATCCCTGACGAGTTGTACGAAGACATGATGGATGCATTCGAAGGGTGCCCGACCGATTCAATCAAAGTGGCAGACGAATCGTTCGATGGCGATGCATTGAAGTACGAATAAACTTGGAAAGACATATTGGTCAAATGACCGATATGTCTTTTTTTGATCCGCTTCTCCGTTCCATTCTAATCATGACAGCTCTAGCCAAGTATAACAAAAAAGGTTGTTCGGCTTAAGCACCAAACAACCTTTTCATAATGGACATATGTCCTATTCCGGATTAACGTTTTCCTTTAATATATGGAATACCGACCGACTTCGGTGCATCCGCACGACCGACGAGTCCAGCGAGCGCTAGAATCGTGAGGGCATAAGGTGCAATCAAAAGTAATAGTTGCGGCACGTTATTGATGACAGGCAAGTTGCTTCCGATAATCGATAGCGCTTGGGCGAACCCAAAGAATAATCCAGCGCCGAGCGCTCCGAGTGGATTCCACTTCCCGAAGATCATTGCGGCAATCGCCAAGAATCCTTGACCGACGATTGTCGTTCCACTGAAGTTCGTCGTAACCGTGACGGCGTATACCGCTCCGGCAAGACCACCAAACGCACCAGAAAGCATGACGCCCATGAAGCGCATTTTTGTAACGTTGATCCCCATCGTGTCAGCGGCCATCGGGTGTTCTCCGACTGAGCGAAGACGTAGTCCGAACGGCGTCTTGAAGATAACGAACCAGACGACAAACGCTAAAGCGATGGCAACGAATGACGTGTATTGCACGTTAATGAAGAACATTTTTAATACAGGAATATCTGATAAAAATGGTACGTTCTCTTTCGCAATACGGTACTCAATAAAGTCAGTTTGACCTTTGTTGTAAAGCACACGCACAACGAAGATGGCGAGACCGATCGCAAGCATGTTGATCGCTACTCCAAGAACCGTTTGGTCTGCACGCCATAGGATGGCAGGGACAGCCAAGAAGAGCGAGAAGAGCGCACCGACTACCATCGCAACGAGCAAGGAGATCCATGGGCTAAATACACCGGCTCCTAAGTCTGTCAACGTGAGCGTCGTGATGATCCCTGTTGCAGCACCGATAATCATAATCCCTTCAAGGGCAATGTTAACGACACCAGAGCGCTCACTAAAAATCCCACCGAGTGCTGCGATAATGAGTGGAGTCGCATAGGCAAGTGCAACCGGTACGACGATATAGAGGACTTCTAAGAAGCTCATTTTTTCTCCACTCCTTTCTTACGATTTCCTTTAAGTTTCTCAACGACATAGTTGATGGCATAACCAGATGCCACAAAGATGACGATTGCTGCGATGATGACTTTAACAAGTTCAGACGGTACGTTCGCACCGAGCTGCATCGCCAATCCACCGATGTTCAATCCAGCAAATAGAATCGCTGCGAGAATGACACCGATCGCTGTGTTGGCACCTAGAAGGGCTACTGCGATCCCGTCAAAACCGACACCTGTAAACGATGCAGAGAGCGTCATACTACCGAACGTCCCGAGACCTTCCATCGCACCGGCGAGACCTGCGAACATCCCTGAGATGACAAACGAAAGGACGATGTTACGGTCAACGCTCATCCCCGCATATTGAGAGGCATGTTTGTTGAAACCGACCGCACGCAACTCATAACCGAGTGTCGTACGCTGAAGAATGTAGTAGTATACAATCGCCGCGAGTACTGCAACGAGGACACCCCAGTGAAGACGTGAGTACGTCGTCAACTCTTGCAACCAAGGTGACGCAAGCGATGCCGATTCATTGATTGAATCAGTACGTTCGTTCGTTACGCCGATGACGCTACGCAAAATCGCATTCGTCGTGTAAAGCGCGATATAGTTCATCATGATGGATGTGATGACTTCGTGAACGTAAAACTTCGCTTTTAAGAATCCAGGAACGAACGCCCAGATCGCTGCCGCGACCATCGCCGCGAGAAGTGCAAGCGGTAAATGGATGAACATCGGCAAATCGAAATTGATCCCTACATACACGGCTGCTACCCATCCGATCAATACTTGACCTTCTACCCCGATGTTGAATAACCCCGTCCGGAATGCGAAGGCAACCGCGAGACCTGAGAAGATAAGTGGTGCTGCTGCTCGTAACGTCTCTCCGACGGCATATGGGCTTCCAAACATCCCTTCAAACAAGGAGATAAAGCCTTGAATCGGGTCGTATCCACCAATCAACATGACGATGGCTCCGACAAGAAGTCCTAAAATGATGGATAGGAATGGAATGAGAAGTTGATTTAAACTTAATTTTTTCATTCTTTGTCGTCCCCTCTCTGACCGCCGGCCATCAAGAAGCCAAGCTCTTGTTCCGTCGTCTCTTTCGGATCACGAATTCCTACGATTTTTCCTTCATAAAGAACGGCGATCCGGTCGGATACGTGTAAAATCTCATCAAGTTCGAACGAAATAAGCAAGACAGCACGGTCCTTTTCACGTTCTTTGACGAGTTGTTCGTGAATAAATTCAATCGCACCGACATCAAGACCACGCGTCGGCTGTGCTGCGATGAGTAAATCAGGTGAACGATCGACCTCACGGGCAATGATTGCTTTCTGTTGGTTACCACCAGAAAGGGCACGCGCCGGAACGTCGATGGATGGAGTTCGGACGTCAAACTTCTCAATCAACGCCTTCGCTTTCTCTGCCACTGCTTTATAATTCATGAGTCCTCGTTTCGAGAATGGTTCTTTATAATAAGTTTGAAGAACCATGTTGTCACGAATCGAGTAGTCAAGGACGAGACCATGTTTATGACGGTCCTGTGGAATGTGTCCGATTCCAGCTTCCGTCATTTTACGCGGTGTATGACCCGTCACGTCTTTTCCGTTGAGCAAAACTTTACCCGACTCCGGTTTTTTGAGCCCAGAGATCGCTTCAATCAGTTCTGTCTGACCGTTGCCGTCGATTCCGGCAATCCCGAGTACTTCTCCAGCACGAATCTGAAGGTCTAATCCTTCGACGACTTTCAAACCACGACTGTCTTTAACGACAAGTCCTTGAACGTCGAGAACGACTTGTTGCGGGTCGGCTTTCGAATACTCTGCATCAAAATTAACCTCTCGTCCGACCATCATTTCAGCAAGACTATCTTCGTTAACTGTCTCATCCACTTCAACGGTACCGATATAACGTCCGCGGCGAATGACCGTGCAACGGTCTGCGACTTGCATAATTTCCTTCAGCTTGTGCGTGATCAAGATGATCGACTTACCTTCAGCAATCAGACGTTTCATAATTTGGATAAGTTCTTGAATCTCTTGTGGTGTCAACACTGCCGTCGGTTCATCGAAGATCAAAATATCCGCCCCACGATAGAGCGTCTTCAAGATTTCTACACGCTGTTGCATGCCGACTGAAATATCTTCAATCTTCGCGTCTGGATCAATCTTAAGTCCATACTGTTCGGAAATATCCATGACCTTTTTACGGGCTGTCGCACGGTCAATTGTCACACCGCTCTTTGGCTCAAGTCCAAGGATGATGTTCTCTGTGACCGTGAACTTTTCAACTAGCATAAAGTGCTGGTGGACCATCCCGATCCCAAGTTCGTTGGCGATGTTCGGGTTTTCAATATCTACTTTCTTTCCGTGTACACGAATCTCCCCGCCTTCAGGCTGATAGAGACCGAATAACACGTTCATGAGCGTCGACTTCCCCGCTCCGTTCTCTCCGAGAAGTGCATGGATTTCTCCTTTGCGCAATTGGAGTGTGATATTGTCGTTCGCAACGAACGTACCGAACTCTTTGCGAATATTTAGCATTTCAATTACATATTCCAAGGAAGTTCACCCCTAACTTTAAGTAAAGGGAGACCACATGGGTCCCCCCTTCACTCAAATGAATTATTTTACGTTTTTCATGAACTCTTCGAACTCAGCGTCAGTTGCTGGTGCAGTGAGTTCTCCGTCAACCAATTGTGTACGGTATTCTTCAACTTTATCGAGAATCTCTTGTGAAACGTGTTTGTCAGAAGTTTCTGCGATGCCGACGCCGTCATCTTTCAAACCGAACTCGATGATTTCGCCGCCTGGGAATTCTCCGTCCATCGTCTGTTTCGATACATCATAAGTAGCTGTATCTACACGTTTGACCATTGAAGTCAACGTAACGTCTTCTGGAAGACCTTCTTCGTACTGGTCACGGTCAACACCGATTACCCAAACTTCTTCGCCGTTCTTCTTACGGTTTTTCGCTTCTGTGAATACTCCTACACCTGTACCACCAGCTGCGTGATAGATGATGTCCGATCCAGAACCGTACATACCTGAAGCGATTGCTGTTCCTTTTTCAGCCGAGTTGAAGTCTTCTGCATACTTCACGTCGATTGTTGCTTCTGGGTTAACAGCCATGACACCCGCTTTAAATCCATTTTCAAACTTCTTGATCAAGTCTGACTCTACTCCACCGATGAAACCGACTTTATCAGTTGTCGTTGTGAGACCGGCAATGACACCAACGAGGAATGAACCTTCTTGCTCTTTGAACGTGATTGAAGCAACGTTCGGAGCGTCAACAACCATATCAACGATTGCGAAGTTGTTGTCTGGGAACTGCTCAGCAACTTTTTGTACGTCTTCAGCCATCAAGAAGCCGATACCGTAGATCAAGTTGAAGTTGTCACGAGCCAATTGTTGCAAGTTTGGCTGATAGTCCGCTTGTTTAGCTGATTGAAGGTATTTGTATCCTTCGTTTTCAGTCAAGTTGTTGTCTTCACCGAATTTCGTGAGACCTTCCCAAGCAGATTGGTTGAATGATTTGTCATCAACACCGCCAGTATCTGTAACCATTGCTACTTTGAAGTCGCCGCCCTCGCCGCCTTCACCGTTTGAAGATGAGCCGCCTTCGTTGTCATCTCCACCGCATGCTGCGAGTACTGTAGAGAGTGTGAGTCCTGCTGCTAAAGCTGAGAGAATCGTTTTCTTTTTGTTCATCATCGTCGTGTTTCCCCTTTCGGTTCATAACAAATTTTGTTGTCATGTTATCAGTAGTCTTTACACCGGTATAAGAAAGCGCTTTCACGCTGTTCCCCAAAAATAACTTTTCCGTCAAAAAACTGTTCGGTTACACTCGTTTACGTACGACGTGAAAATCGAATCGATCTGCTCGGAAAAAGTTGGCCGAATCGAGCAATGGTAAATCACTCTCATCGTAATGCAATTGTTTTAAAGCGAGTAACGGTTGGTCCGTCTGAAGTTGTGACGAAATTTCAGAGCTGACACTCGGTTCGATGTGCGTGATCGCGTATGCGACTCGACGTCCTACCTCTTTTTCGAGAGAGTCAAACAAAGACTTCCCTTCAGTCAATGCCTCAGGATTTGAGACGAGATGGGCCGGCACTTTGTCGACACAATAAACGACCGGTGTGTCATCCGCATATCGAATTCGAACAATCCGATAAATCGGTGAGTTCGGCTCAATCTTGAGACGCTCGGCTTCTCTCTCTGTTGCCAACACTTTCTCGGCCACCAATACTTTCGTTCCTGGTGTCATTTTTGCGCGTGTGATCATATCAGTGACACTGAACAACTCTTCAATTCCTGACGTGAATGGCGGTTTAGAACTAATAAATGTCCCTACTCCATGTTTTCGCACGACAAATTTCTCATCTTCGAGAATTCTTAACGCTTCACGAAGTGTCGCTCGACTTACTCCGAGTTGCTTTGAAAGCTCGAACTCTGAAGGTAA
Organism: Exiguobacterium sp. USCH10; assembly: GCF_037619445.1. Lineage (GTDB taxonomy): Bacteria > Bacillota > Bacilli > Exiguobacteriales > Exiguobacteriaceae > Exiguobacterium > Exiguobacterium aestuarii_A. The sequence goes on from NZ_JAQPZO010000001.1 coordinate 108,981, forward strand.
CTTCTCACCTTCACGATAGACACCAGCGTCGATATCTTGCTTAATTTTCTCAATCACTCGAAGATAGAGCAATCGATGATCGAGCTTAATCGACATTGGCCTCACCACCTTTAATTTACTTACCAGTGCTCAGACATCTGACGTATGAATGTCCTTGCCAATATTAAGTATAGGGATTCGAGAATTAGAACGCAATAGTTTTTGTTCGGAATCAAGGAAATATTTTAAAAAACCATCTCCAACCGTACCTCTGAGTCCATTTTACCCATTTTGATTCAGTTTGAAAAACTTTTGTAAAATGTAAACGTTATTAAAAAATGTAAGCGTTTCAGTCTTTTTTAAAAGTATGTACTAATAAACGTTATAGGACATATGTGCTATATTACATTTATATTATAGCGAACCTCTCTGATTTGCGCGAATATTTCCATATCGTAGAAAAAGGAATAAAAAACGAACGATTGTATATCTACGTATACAATCGTTCGTTTTTAAATTTATTCATCTTGTTCATGAATTAATACTTTCCGTGGTTTCGAACCTTCTGACGGACCTACGTATCCCGCCTCTTCAAGCGAGTCAATCAAACGCGCTGCACGATTATACCCAATTCGAAATCTTCGTTGAATCATCGAGGTCGAAGCCGTTTCCTGGGTAACGATGAATTGAATGACTTCTCCGAACAATGAATCGTCCGAGTCAATCGTCGTCACTTCTTCTTCTTTCGGCATCATCGCTTCTACGTACTGCGCACGTTGCTGTGCGATGACGTGATTAACGACCGTTTCGACTTCTTGATCGGAGACGAACGCTCCTTGGACACGCACCGGCTTGTTCATCCCATTAGCAAGCATGAGCATGTCGCCACGCCCAAGCAGTTTTTCTGCTCCTCCTCCGTCCAAGATTGTACGGGAATCGGTTTGTGAGGAGACCGCAAATGCGATGCGAGACGGGATGTTTGCTTTGATGACCCCTGTAATGACGTCAACCGACGGACGCTGTGTCGCCAGTACCATATGAATCCCGGCTGCCCGTGCCATTTGAGCGAGTCGCATGATGGCGTCCTCAACGTCATTTGAAGCGACCATCATCAAATCTGCCAACTCATCGACTATGACGACGATGAACGGTAGACGTTTTGCATCCTCATCATCGGACTTGTCGACGAGTTCATTGTATCCTTCAATGTTGCGGACACCATATCGACTGAACAGCTCATATCGTCTTTCCATCTCGGCGACGACTTGTTTCAATGCCTGAGCCGCCTTTTTCGGATCTGTGACAACCGGTGTCAACAAATGCGGCACACCATTATAAACATTGAGTTCGACCATTTTTGGGTCAATCATCATGAGACGGACCTCATCCGGTCGAGAACGCATCAAGATGGATACAATCATCCCGTTGATACAGACAGATTTACCGGAACCTGTCGATCCTGCCACGAGTAAGTGCGGCATTTTGTTTAGTGAAATGCCGACAGTCTCACCACTAATGCTTCGTCCGAGTGCAACGAGCAGTTTTGAATCGTCTTGTTTCACTGGGTCTGCCTCAAGCACTTCACGAAGACAGACTGGAGCGACTTCCTGGTTCGGTACCTCGATACCAATCGCAGCCTTTCCTGGAATTGGCGCTTCGATTCGAATATCTTTCGCGGCAAGCGCAAGTGCGAGATCATCGCTAAGCGACGTGATTCGACTGACCTTCACACCGATGTCCGGCTGTAACTCATACTTCGTGACCGTCGGACCAAGGTGAATTTTCAATACTTTCACCCCTACACCAAACGACTTTAGCGTCTTCACTAACTTAGCTGCATTCTCTTTCAGACGCGCATTTTCCCCAGATAAATCGGTGATCACCGGTTCCTTCAGATTGGTGAACGGCGGGAGCTCATACGTATCTGAGACATCTTGCGCCGCGGTCATCATCATCTCCTCGGTCGAGATCGATTCATCCGTTTCCGTAGACGACTCCTTTTTAGGCTCCTCTTTTTTCTCCGCGACAACTTTCTCACTGAATCCGACGATTGGGATGTCATTCATCGTGACCACATCTGATTCTGACTCCACCTCTAAATCAGCTTCTGCCGGCAACGGCTCAGGCGATGGTTTTCGCGACCGCTTCGGTTCTTGATTTTGCTTGTTGTCTTGTTTTTTTTCTGTTTTCGGTCTCGATTGCCATTCTTTTTTCACGGCCATTACGGATTCCTCTAGGCGATGATAGATGGTTCCCCAAATCGTTGGGACATAGAGGGAAACACCGAGGATAAAACAGACGATGCCTAAAAAGATGAGACCAAAATCAGAAAATAAGTATTGGTTTAACCCATAAAGTGCACCGTTTACCCCACCGCGCTCATCTCCCCAAAGTAAATCTCCAAACAGTAGAAATGAGGCGGTCATACTGAGCAGTCCAGCTCGCTCCATCGGCTTCATCGGTTTTAATACAATCCATAACAAGATGGCAATCATCAAATAGGTGAGGGCACCCCAGCCACCAAACAGGTATTCGGACAAATCAGATAGTTGCCGACCAATCCATCCAAAATCGAATAAGGCAAATACGAATGCGACGATGGAAAGAACGAAAATTCCCCATCCATATGTACGTGGCGCAATCGGCTGTTTTTTCCGTTTTCTCGTGTTGCGCGTTGTTGGTCGCTTCCGCTTCACGGGTGTTTTTCTCGTTTTTTGAGCCACTTTTAGTTCCTCCTAAAAAAAGAAGGCAAAAGTCAGATGACTTTTGCCTCACTCTCATTCCATTAAATCTCCATGATGATCGGCAAGATCATCGGACGACGTTTCGTCTGCTCGAATAAGAAGACGCTAAGTCGCTCGCGGATATTTGATTTCAATTCGGTCCAATCACTGCCAGCTTGCAGACTCTTTTCAATCTGTTTCGTGACAATACGGTTTGCCTCTGAAATCATTTCTTCCGACTCGCGCATATACACAAATCCACGTGAAATGAGTTCAGGTCCTGAAATCAATTTCTTCTGTTTCCGATTCAATGTGACCACGCAAAGCACGACCCCATCTTGTGACAACAAACGACGGTCTCGTAAGACGATGTTCCCGACGTCACCGACGCCAATCCCATCAATCAATACGTTACCCGCAGGAACTTTTCGGCTCATCCGGGCTTTTCGACCCGTGAACTCGACGACATCTCCTTTTTCGACGATGAAGATGTTGTTCGGTTTGACACCGACTTGTTCAGCGAGTTTCGAGTGTGCCATTTGCATCCGGTATTCCCCGTGAATCGGTAAGAAGTATTTCGGTTTGACGAGGTTGAGCATCAACTTCAACTCTTCTGCCGAACCGTGTCCGGATACGTGAACTTTACGTTGGTTGTAAATGACGTTTGCCCCAGAACGGAACAATAAGTCAATCGTTTTCGAAACCGACTTTTCATTCCCTGGAATCGGTGTCGCCGCAATGACGACTGTGTCGTTCAAACGAATGTTCACTTGCTTATGCGCATTACGTGCCATACGCGTCAACGCAGCCATCGGCTCTCCTTGAGATCCCGTCGTCAAGATGACGACTTTGTTATCAGGAAGACGATTTACTTGCGACAACTCGACAAGTGTCTTCGCTTTGAAACGTAAGTAGTTTAATTTTTGTGCGACTTCGACGATGTTGACCATACTGCGACCAACGACCGCGACTTTACGGTCATTCGCTTCTGCGGCTGCAAAGACTTGCTGTAAACGATGAACGTTCGACGCGAATGACGCCACAATGACACGACCTTCGGCTTGATAGATTACATCGTTCAACTCAGCGCCGACAATCGATTCTGAACCAGTTTGACCTGGACGCTCTGCGTTTGTCGAATCAGAAAGTAACGCGAGTACACCGCGCTGTCCAATCGCAGCCAACTTGTTGAAGTCGGATTGTTTCCCGTCGACTGGCGTATAATCAAACTTGAAGTCTCCGGTATGGACGATCGCACCTTGAGATGTTTGAATACAAACACCGACACAGTCGGGAATCGAGTGATTGACGCGGAAGAACGTGACGAGATGATCAGCGATAGTCAATTTCGTTTTGGCATCAATCATGCGAAGGTCGACTTCTTTCAATAAACCGGCCTCTTTTAATTTCAGTTCAATTAACCCAAGAGTCAATTTTGTCCCGTATACCGGAACGTGTTTTAAATCGCGTAGGACGTAGCTGAGTCCACCAATATGGTCTTCGTGACCGTGTGTGATGAAAATCGCTCGAACGCGATCCTTGTTTTCTTTTAAATAAGTGATGTCTGGGATGACGATATCAATCCCGAGCATCTCATCGCCTGGAAACATGAGACCGGCATCGATGACGAAGATGTCGTCGTCTAGCTCCACGACGTACATGTTCTTTCCGATTTCGCCTACGCCTCCAAGCGCAAAGACGCTAATATTCTCTGTCTTCTTTTTTGACACTAACAAAAACCTCCTAAATGTTTCATATTCTGTTTCGTCCCTTATCGCTACTGAATATTGTATCGGAAAACGGCTTCATTGCCAACATTTCCGTTCAATCTAGTAGAGGTTTTAGTGTATCGGCAAGCGGTGCGACCGCTTCTTTGTCCGGGCGTTTCCCTGCGACGAGTTGTCGGATGGACAAGCCAAAGTCCATCTGGAGGTGCGGATAGTCAGGGAATGAGTTCCAGTCCCCACCCCATTCAAAACCAAGCGCCTTTCCTAATTCTCCGAGCTCTTGCCAATCTGGTACATCGTTACGATTACGGTCCGTACTTAAATCGTAGTCCGTTTTGTTGTCATGGATGATGACAAAGTCGACTGCAAGCCCATAATTATGATAGCTCTGACCCGCTTTTGCATTCGTCACGACTTGTCCAGGTTCAGACCGACCTTGCGCATATAATGCGTTCTGTTCTTTTGCTGAACGATATCCTGACGTCAATCGTACTTCGAGACCGAGACAAGAATGAGCCAATCGCACAAAGGTCGCTCCCCGTTCCGCAACTTGCGGATGAAGGCGGTCGAAATCAATATTGGTTCTTGCCAAAATTGTACTTTCTGCCTCAAGGTCCCGCACACACATGTCCGCTTCAAACGTCGGCTCATCCACCCATGGTACAGGTTGAGGTTGCATATAAAAGTAAGCCAGCACAATCCCAATCAAGAAGGCGACCATCGCGAGTGATAATACGCCGGTCCACCTCATCTTCTTAACCGTTTACGCAGCCCTTTTAGGATTGGCAATCCTTTTTCAAGTGCGATATAGAGTGGACGATTCAAGACGAGGTCGAACTCTCCGACTTTCTCAATCATGTCACTCCCCCATCCGGACTTGAAGGCATAGAGACCCGCGTATTCATCATCTGGGTCTGTGCTGCCTGAGACACCGCCGAAGTCATATCGTTCGGCTCCGCTCTCTTTCGCCGCTTGCATCATCGTCCACTGCATCAAATGGTTCGGCATGAATTCACGGAACTCATTCGATGAGGCACCATATAAGTAATACGACCGTCGTCCCGCAAGTGTCAATAGCCCACCTGACAACACGAGTCCATCCGGATAAGTTTTGTTCAGTTCGATGAGCTCAGGTAACGCCTGCTCAGCTTTTTGAATTTGAGCCACCGTCTGTTCTTTACGGTTAAGAAGGCTTGTCCGTTTCTTTTCGACCGTCTCCTTCTCTAAACCACGTTCAATCTTTTCCAACTCTTTTTTTGCTTTTTCAAGCGTCGCTTGTTGCTGATCGAGCGCAATTTTCGGTTCGAGCTTTGTCAAAAAGAGTCGTGCATCGTTCGGTTGGAGACAATCATACAGATTTTCAAAATAATCGAGACCTCGAATGGCAAACCCATCACGTTCTCCCGTCACTTTCATGAGGTCGGCAAACGTTTTTAATCCGTCTCGCCCGACTTCTTTACAGACGATACCTTTCTTCTCCGCTAACCGGACGTTATAACGGAATTTATGATGGAATTTCGCAAAGATTTCTTTTTCACTCGGTCGTAAATCTGTCTCCATCGTGAAACGAGGTTGCGCATAGTCAAAGCCACCCCCGTACCCTTTATGATGAAATCCGACGGCTTCCATTTCCGTTAAGAGGCCCGGGATCTCATCGCGGTCGATGTTTGGATCGATTTTGACGACAATCGCCTTGTGATTTGCAGCGACTCGCTTCGTTTCTTTTACAAGTGCCTGGAGAGACGCCACGTCATCATAATCCACTACAAATCCGCGTGGGGCATAACATAACGTATATGGTAATTTCGGCACGCGCTTAAATAACAGTAACGCCGCACCGGTCGTTAAACCGTCACGGGCAACCGCAACGCGCTCAGACGTCCATCCGTTCTGTCGTTTTACATCTCCCCAACTTGATAGTTGTAATAAATCACCACGATCATGTGCTTTGACGAAGTCGTCATGTTCTTTTTCTGTCAACGTAACTGGTTGTACTGCCATAAATCATGCTTCCTCCGTATTCAAAATGGTCGCTCGGGCAATCGCCTCTTCGTCGAGTGGCAATTTCTCATTTCCGATAATTTGATATTTTTCATGCCCTTTTCCTGCTAACACGATGATATTATCTGGTTTGGCTAAACTTGCCGCGTAACGGACTGCTTCTTCCCGGTCGCCGATTTCCACATAGTTGTCATGTGTCATTCCGGCCGCAATTCCTTTTGTAATCGATTCATATGCTTCGAAACGCGGGTCGTCCGTTGTAATAATGACTGTCCCAGCGTAAGTCGATGCCATCTCACCCATTGCCGGACGTTTTGTCACGTCACGGTTTCCGCCCGTACCGATTAAAAAGACAATTTTCTCTTTCGGTACACCGACGAGCGATTTCAAACATTGTTCAATGCCGTCGGGTGTATGGGCATAGTCTGCGTATACGTTGTACCCAGGCACGTCTAGGCGCTGCATGCGTCCTTTGGCTGGATGAATCATTTCAATCGCTCTAGCGATTTGTTCTAATGAGTATCCTGCTGCGAGGAGGCAACCTGTCGCAAGCAACAAATTATACACGTTGAAACGACCGATAAACTGTACGGTCACCGGTAGGCGTTTGCCTTGATAGTTCAACACAAAGCTCGTTTGAGACAACGTCTGTTCAATCTCTGACGCCATCAAATCGGCCGTTGTGTCGATTCCGTATGTCAACACTTTAGCACCTGTCATCGTCTCATAGAGAGCGCTCTGTGCATCATCCGCATTCAAGACGGCAACCTTCCCACGTGATGCCATTTGACCGAGTTGAGCGAACAACAATCCCTTTGCACGGGCGTAATTTTCAAACGTTCCATGAAAATCGAGATGATCGTGCGTCAAATTCGTAAATCCGACGATATCAAAATCCGTACCGATGACACGCCCGAGCTCAAGACCGTGTGAAGAGACTTCCATCATGACGTCCGTCACACCTTCATCACGCATTTGTGCCAGTAGTTGTTGCAGTTCTGAGCTTTGCGGTGTCGTATTCTTGCTCGGTACGACCTTGTCATTGATTCGTACCTCGACGGTGCCGATCAGGCCAGTGGAGTGTCCGAGGACGTCTAGGACATCCCGTAAAATCGTGGTCGTCGTCGTTTTACCATTCGTTCCAGTGATTCCAAACAGTCGCATCTGTTCAGAAGGATACGCATAAAACGCCGAAGCCAAAAGACCGATTGAACGAGAACTATCGCGCACAATCAAGTTTGGAACGGAAAGTTCGAGCGGTCGTTCACTGACAACCGCTACTGCCCCTCGTTCCACTGCTTGAGCCGCATATTCATGTCCATCGACCGTATAGCCTTTAATGGCGACAAACAACGTTCCCGGGACTACTTCCCGAGAATCGGTTGTCACGTGAGTCACCACGATGCCTTCAAGATTTGGTTGGTTAATGAGTTGTATCGTCTTCACTAAATCCGTTAAGTTCAAGTCTTTCCCTTCTTTCACCTGTATCCTATCCAAACTAAAGAATACCTCTTAATCAGTGTAGAGAACTTACAATTCGGTTTCAAGTCACGCTTCGTTTGGGAGGACGTATGACTTCGCTGGCTGATGTGTCAACACTTCACGAATCAACGCATTGACCTCATCACGCTTGATTTTCTCCACTTTTTGAATCACTTGTTCAATCGGCTCCACTTCATCAAGTAGTAACAAGTTCCGACCATTCCGATTCATCCGAGCGCTCGAGCTTTCATTCCCGAGAACGAGCGAACCTTTCAATTGGCGTTTCCCTTTCTCGACTTCTTCATCCGTCAATCCTTCTTCGAACAAACGCTTCAATTCTCTTTCTAGAATGACTTCGACTTGATTCAACGTGTCTGGAGATGTTCCAACATAGATTGTAAACGTCCCATGATCGGCAAACGTCGTATAGTATGAGTAAACCGAGTAGGCCAATCCTTCTTCTTCACGAATCGATTGAAATAACCGTGAGGACATCGTTGCACCGATGGCGTTGTTCATCAGTGCCAAGTGCGGTAAACGATCATCCGTTGCCGAGATGGCTTCATAGTTCCAACAGAGATGTGCTTGCTCTGTCTCCTTACGTTTCGTCAACGTATCATGGAACAGTTCTGGTTGATTGAGTTCTTTCGACGATTCCCTAGAAGGGATGTTGGCAAACCTACGCTTCACTGCCTCCATCAACTCTTCAGAGACATGTCCTGCGATGGAGACGACGATTTCTTCTGCCACGTACCGTTCTTGTAAATAATCGACGAGTTGGTCGCGTGTCAATCGATTGACGCTCTCCTCCCTTCCAAGGATTGGTTGTGCGAGGATATCGTCACGATATGCCGCAACTGCCAATAGCTCATGTACGAGATCTTCAGGTGTATCCTCATACATTTTGATTTCTTCCACGACGACACGTTTCTCTTTTTCGAGTTCTGTCTCATCGAGTACCGAATCAAACAACATGTCCGTCAAGACGTCGAGCGCCATGACCGCATGCTCGTCGAGCGTCTTCACGTAAAAACAAGTATGGTCTTTTGAGGTGAAGGCGTTGACGCTTCCACCAAGCTCATCGAAAAAGGAAGCGATTTCTTTCGCGTTTTTCGTCGATGTTCCTTTAAATAACATATGTTCAATCAAATGACTGATTCCGATGTTTTCAAATGACTCTGTTCGTGTCCCAGCTTTAATAAAGACACCTGTTGACGTACTGCGAGAACCTTCAATCGGTTCGATGATGACGCGGATACCATTTTGTAGTGTCATCCATTCCATATTCTCACTCCTATGAAAAAGGCCATCGCACCAAGACGATGGCCAGAATAATTAATTTGTCGAGCGCGGTGGACGACGGTCCCCGTCACGACGTGGCGGACGGCCTTCACGAGGTGGACGGCTTTCACGTGCAGCCTTCCGTTTCGCTTCATACGCTTCACGCTCTTCAGGAGATAAGCCTTCTAAGATGAGCGCTTTATGCGACGCGTTGACACGACCTTTATCATCGATTTCCGTGACTTTGACTTGAATCGTATCACCGAGCTTCACAACGTCTTCAACGTTTGCGACACGCTCGAGACTGAATTCAGAAACGTGTACGAGTGCATCTTTTCCTTTGAAGAGTTCGACGAACGCGCCGAACTTCTCGATGCGGCGTACCGTTGCATCAAATACTTCGCCGACGACGACTTCGCGAACGATGTCCCCGATCATCTTCATGGCAAGATCAATGCCTTCTTGGTCTGTCGAGGCGATGAACACCGTACCATCTTGTTCGATGTCAATCTTGACGCCTGTTTGGTCGATGATGCTGTTGATCATCTTACCACCTGGTCCAATCACATCACGGATCTTATCCGGATTGATTGTCATCGTCACGATTTTCGGTGCATATTTCGACAATTGTGTACGTGGTGTGTCTAATGTTTCAAGCATATGGTCAAGGATGTGTAGACGACCGACACGTGCCTGCTCAAGCGCTTCTTCTAAGATTTCACGCGTGATTCCAGCAATCTTGATATCCATTTGAAGGGCTGTAATCCCATCTTTCGTTCCGGCAACTTTGAAGTCCATGTCGCCGAGGTGGTCTTCGAGACCTTGAATATCTGTCAAGACCGTGTAGTGCTCCCCTTCCATGATGAGGCCCATGGCAATCCCAGCGACCGGCGCTTTGATTGGTACACCTGCATCCATCAAGGCAAGCGTCGAGCCACAGATTGAAGCTTGTGAACTTGAACCGTTTGATTCAAGTACTTCCGAGACGAGACGAATCGTATACGGGAAGTCTGCTTCTTTTGGAATGATTGGCAAGAGTGCGCGCTCACCGAGTGCCCCGTGACCAATCTCACGACGACCTGGTGCACGGACTGGACGTGCTTCTCCGACCGAGAACGGTGGGAAGTTGTAGTGGTGCATGAAGCGCTTGTTCTCTTCTAAGCCGATTCCGTCGATGATTTGCGCATCGCCGATGACACCGAGTGTTGCGACCGACATGACTTGTGTTTGACCACGTGTGAAGAGACCGACACCGTGTGCGCGTGGAAGCAATCCGACTTCTGATGCGAGCGGACGGATGACATCTGGGCGACGACCGTCTGGACGGACTTTGTCGACCGTGATCAAGCGACGGACTTCATCTTTGACGAATTTGTTCAAGATGCCCGAAACTTCACCAAGTTTCGACGGCTCATCAGCAAGGCGCTCTTCATACATCGTCACGTATTTCGCAATCACTTCGTTGATTGCTTCATCGCGGGCATGTTTTTCTTCCACTTGAACCGCTTCAACGATTTCAGGACGAGCTGCTTCAAGCTCTGCTGTGAGTGCCTCATCGTATTTCGAGACCGTATATTCAAACTTCGGTTTGCCGACTGCATCAACAATCTCTTGTTGGAACGCAATCAAACGCTTGATCTCTTCATGTCCAAATAAGATCGACTCAAGCATGACATCTTCTGGTACTTCATTCGCGCCAGCTTCAACCATGTTGATGGCAGTCGATGTACCTGCAACTTGAAGCTCAAGATCCGTTTTCTCCATTTGAGCTGTCGTTGGGTTGACGACGAATTCGCCATCAACACGTCCGACCGTCACACCTGCGATTGGACCATCGAACGGTACATCTGAGATCGAAAGTGCGATTGACGTTCCGAGCATTCCCGCCATCTCCGCCGAGCAATCTGGATCGTTCGACATGACATAAATCATGACTTGAATGTCATGACGGAATCCATCTGGGAAGAGTGGACGAATCGGACGGTCGATGAGACGTGATGTCAAAATCGCATTTTCCCCCGGACGTCCTTCACGGCGAAGGAATCCTCCTGGAATTTTACCTACCGAGTAAAGTTTCTCCTCATAGTTGACCGTCAATGGGAAAAAGTCTAAATCTTTTGGTGCTTTTGAAGCCGTTACTGTCGCAAGGACGACCGTGTCACCATAGCGAACGAGCGCCGAGCCATTTGCTTGCTTCGCAAGTTGACCGACCTCTACAGACAATGGGCGTCCGCCCCACTCTGTAGAGAATACTTGTTTCGTACCTAACATGTACATTCTCCTCTCAAACCTTATCTAGTTTATTATGTAACTCTATCTTACGAATGTCTAATCATTTTCCTCTTAACAAACAAGAAACGGACTAGGACGTTGTCCCAGCCCGTTAAACAGTCTCGATCGATTAACGACGGAGACCGAGGCGTTGAATCAATTCACGGTAGCGCGTAACGTCCTTGTTACGAAGGTACGTAAGCAAGTTACGACGACGTCCAACCATTTTCAAGAGACCGCGACGTGAGTGGTGGTCTTTCTTGTGTGTACGAAGGTGAGCGTTCAATGTGTTGATTTGTTCAGTCAACACTGCCACTTGTACTTCCGGTGAACCAGTGTCACCTTGTTTAGTCGCGTATTCCGCGATAATTTCGTTTTTACGTTCTTTTGAGAGTGCCATTGCCTCTCCACCTCCATTTAATTAAAAATTGCCGCGTTGCCGAGCCGGCGTTGGTGAATCGACCAGCCAAGCGAAACGGTGTACTTTGCGTACTTGACAAGGATAGCGTAACCGCAACCGAAAGTCAAGATAGGATTGAGCGTGCCGATACCTCATCCTGTTTCAGTTGAGCGACCAATGCATCTAACCCATCGAACGCTCGCTCGTTACGAATATACTGAACCCACTCGATTTCGATCACTTGCCCGTACAAATCCTCCGAAAAGTCAAAGAGATGGCTTTCGACAGAGACTGCTCCCGTCTCATAAAACGTCGGACGACGCCCAACGTTGGTCATCGCCTCGAACGTCCGACCATCAGGGAGCGTGACACGTGTCGCATACACGCCGAGTCGTGGCATGACGTATGAGGCGTCCATCAACACGTTTGCTGTCGGGAACCCGATTGTACGCCCTCTCGCATCTCCGTGAATGACTTCACCGCAGATGACATAAGGGGCACCGAGTAACTCTTGAGCCGCGTCAACGTAGCCTTCAGCCAATAATTTACGAATTCGCGTCGATGAAACCTTCTCTCCATCCATCGTCTGTTCTGTAACAATGGACGTCGTGAACTGATCGCGAGAATGGTATGGGAGTGTCTCCATCGTCCCTTCACCGAACTTGCCGTACGAGTAATCAAATCCTGCCGTCACGTGTACGGCTCCAGCAGCAATCAAATAATCGTCGACAAACTGTTGAGGAGATAATCCAGCCAACTCTTTCGTAAAGGTCAAGACGAGACATCGCTCGACCCCGAGCGCTTCGATTCGTTTCAATTTTCGGGATAGCGGTGTGATATAACGGACCGCGTCGGGTTTGTTTGAGAGTACTTGTTTCGGGTGTGGGTCGAACGTGACGACCGTCACCGGAAGGTTATGCTCCGCTGCAACACGCTTCGCATGATTGATCACGGCTTGATGCCCTTTATGAACACCGTCAAAAAAACCGAGTACCATGACCGATGGATACAGGTCAGGCGTTTCTGGATAGGTGAGATGTCTTGTTTCCATACTGTCAATTTCCCCCTTAGTCGATGGCCAGCATGACCTCGACTGTAGCGTCTGTCGTTCCATCTTGTCTTCGATATAAAGCAAGAGGGATTCCTTCTTCATTATAGACAGTAAATAACTCAAATTCGAGCGAAACGCCGTTCAGCTTGCCACCATTCCGAATATACCGTTCTCGATTCTTTGGAATCGTGATGGCTGGCCAACGTTTGATGACCTCTTCGAGTGGGATGACATGCGCCAATCGTTCTTCGACCGTCTCTAATGCCTGTAACTGTTCGAGGGATACAGCGTTCGCTTCTTCGAATGAGCCGGAACTCGTGCGTCTCAGCTCGCTCATATGAGCAGGGTAACCGAGTTTCTCCCCGATTTGTACGGCGAGCGTACGAATGTACGTCCCTTTTCCGCAATCGATTTCCATTTGGAAACGACATACTCCTTCTTCAAACGTTAACTCGCTCGTCCGCTCCAGACGGTGAATCTCGACCATCCGACGGGGGCGTTCCACGGTTTGACCTTTGCGGGCGTACTCATATAGTTTCTTCCCATTGACCTTGACCGCTGAATAATAAGGTGGAATCTGTTCAATCGTTCCGATCAATTGCTGCATCGCTTCATCAATCTGTGACTCGACCAACTCATTCGGTGTGACTGTCTTCTGTTCTACGACCTCGCCATGAGCGTCCTCGGTCATAGTGGCCGTCCCGATTGTCACCTCGGCCACGTAACGCTTGCCCTCATCCGTGATAAAACGAGATAACTTCGTGGCCCGTCCTAAACAAATTGGTAATACGCCTGTCACTTCCGGGTCAAGCGTGCCCGTATGACCCACTTTTTTCGTTTGAAACAACTTTCGTAACTTGAACACGCAGTCATGACTCGTCATGCCTCGGTCCTTATCGAGTACAAGCACTCCGTTCGGTTCCAACTTCATCCCTCCATACAAAAAAGGGAGAACGATGTCTCCCCTTTCAAATTATTGGTCTTTGTTCAAATCACGAATCAATGAATCGATATGGCTACCATATGCGACCGAAGAATCGTATTCAAACGAGATTTCTGGTGTTTTACGAAGACGGATGCGGTTCCCGATTTCGCGACGGATAAATCCTTTCGCTTTGTCGAGACCTGCTTGCGTTTCTGCTTTCACATCTTCCTCATCACCGAGCACGGTATAGTAGACCGTTGCTTGTTGTAAGTCCCCTGTCACATCAACGCTCGTAATTGTAGCGTTCTTTGTCCGTGGGTCACTCACTTCCCGTAACAAGACATCTGTAATCTCTTTACGCATTTGCTCGGCAACACGTTGGGCACGAATTTTCATACGTGATCCCTCCTCACATTATTTCCGTTCGACTTCTTTCATGACGAACGCTTCAATAACATCTTCTACTTTAATGTCATCAAATTTTTCTACTTTAATCCCACACTCATAACCAGTCGCAACTTCTTTTACGTCATCTTTGAAGCGGCGAAGCGTATCGAGCTTGCCTTCATATACGACGATTCCGTTACGAATGACACGGACACCCGCATCACGTGTGATTTTACCTTCAGTCACATAACAACCTGCAATCGTACCGACTTTCGATACTTTGAAGACGTCACGGACTTCGACTTGACCAGTGATTTCTTCGACAAACTCAGGGTCAAGCATCCCTTTCATCGCGCTCTCGATTTCTTCGATCGCGTTGTAGATGATGCGGTGGAGACGCATTTCAACATTTTCCTGTTCAGCCATCGAACGGGCGTTACCGTCAGGACGTACGTTGAAACCGATGATGACGGCGTTCGCAGCTGATGCGAGAATGACGTCACCTTCTGTGATGGCACCGACACCTTGGTGAACGATGTTAACTTTGACGCCTTCGACATCAATCTTGCGAAGTGAACCAGCCAATGCTTCAGCCGAACCTTGTACGTCTGCTTTAATGATGACGTTCAAGTCTTTCACTTCACCTTCTTGAATACGGCTGAACAAATCGTCAAGGCTGACTTTCGCTGATTCACGGCGTTGTGACTCGAGGTAACGTTGGTAACGTTTTTCCCCGATTGCACGTGCTTTCTTCTCATCTTCAAACACGATGAACTGATCACCGGCTTGTGGGACATCGTTCAAACCTGTGATTTCAATCGGTGTAGATGGACCGACTTGTTTCACACGACGACCGATGTCGTTGACCATTGCACGGACGCGACCGAACGTGCTACCGACAACGATTGGGTCACCGATACGAAGCGTACCGTGTTGAACGAGAAGCGTTGCAACAGGTCCACGACCTTTGTCGAGTTTTGCTTCGATGACTGATCCACGAGCTGGCATGTCTGGCGTCGACTTGTATTCTTCGACTTCAGATACGAGAAGAATCATCTCGAGCAACTCATCGATTCCTTCACCTTTAATCGCAGAAATCGGAACGAAAATCGTTTCGCCGCCCCACTCTTCCGGAATGAGACCGAACTCAGTCAACTCTTGTTTGACACGGTCAGGGTTTGCCCCTTCTTTGTCCATTTTGTTGACTGCAACGATGATTGGAACGTTCGCTGCTTTCGCGTGCGAGATCGCTTCCTCTGTTTGTGGCATGACGCCATCGTCAGCCGCAACGACGATGATGGCGATATCTGTCACTTCCGCACCACGTGCACGCATCGTTGTGAACGCCGCGTGACCTGGCGTATCGAGGAATGTGATTTTCTTGTCGTTTACAGACACTTGGTACGCACCGATATGTTGCGTGATCCCACCCGCTTCTCCTGCAACGACTTTCGTGTTACGAATTGAGTCAAGGAGTGTCGTTTTACCGTGGTCGACGTGACCCATGATTGTAACGACCGCTGGGCGCTCTTCAAGGTCATATTGTGAGAAGTCAATCTCAACTGTTTCGAAGTCTGTCTCATCGACGACGACTTCTTTTTCTACTTCAAAACCAAACTCTGAAGCGAGCAATTCGATTGTTTCGTCATCGAGTGTCTGGTTGATTGTCGCCATCACACCAAGACCCATCAACTTCATGATGATTTCGTTTGGCTTTTTGTTCATTTTCTCTGCGAGGTCAGAGACACTGAGCACATCCTCATACTTGATGACGTTCCCCATCTCTGCTTCTTGAGCGAGACGAGCCGCTTTACGCTGACTTGTCTTCGAATTTGGATCGGCTTCTTGTGGCACAGCCGCTTTTACCGGCTTGCCTTTACCTTTCCCTTTTCCACGTTTTTTATTGCGTGGATCGTTGTTGCGGTTGTCGTTACGATTTTGACCACCGCGGTTGTTTTGACCGCCACGGTTTTGTTGCGTCGCTTGCGGACGTGACTGTTCTTTTTTCTCTTGTTTCGGCTCGTTCGAAGTTGAAGTCGCTTTCGCTTCAGCTTGCTTCTCAGCACGATATTTTTCTGGATTGAACACACGGTCCAACTGTTTGACTGTCTCATCATCGAGGACGGCCATGTGGTTTTTCACCGGTTTGTTCAATTTTTCTAGTTGAGTAATGACTTGCTTACTCGTTACATTCTGTTCTTTTGCAAATTCATAGACGCGTTTTCCCAAAGCATCCACCTCCGTTAATAGTTAAGAGAGAAGTTGCTTAAGCTTGTTCGCAAATCCGGATTCTGTCACCGATACGACGACACGCATATCTTTACCGAGTGCAGCACCGATTGTATAGCGATCGCTCACTTCAATCAGCGGCACTTGATAAGATGCACATTTGTCGGTGACTCGTTTTTTCGTCGAGGCACCTGCATCTCCGGCTAGAATGACGAGCTTGGCACGACCCGCTCGCACATCCTTTAATACAAACTCTTCTCCCATCGTTACTTTCCTTGCTCGAGCGGCAAGGCCTAACAATGATTCCCACTGACTCATGATTCGTCACCTGCGGCAGCTTTCAACTGCTCATACAAGTCATCGCTCGTTTTCACTTTCAAATGATGGTCGAGCGTTCGTTTTTTCTCTGCTTGACGAACAACATCGATATCTTTTGATAAGTAGGCACCGCGACCGTTCACTTTACCCGTCTGATCGATGACCACGTCACCTTCAGGCGTTCGAACGACACGAATCAATTCTTTCTTCGGGAGCATTTCTTGTGTGACCACACACTTACGCAAAGGAAGTTTCTTTTGCTTCATGGTCATTCCTCTTCTTTCACCACAGCTGTTTCAACTGAAGCATCTGATAAGTCTTGTTCAACTTCATTTTGAACAATTTCTGGTTCTGATTCAACTTTTTCAGAGAACGTATCGAACAAATCGAGTGCTTCCGCATCTGTCTCGCTCTTAATGTCGATTTTCCAACCAGTCAATTTCGCTGCAAGACGAGCGTTTTGACCACGTTTTCCAATTGCGAGTGACAATTGGTAGTCCGGTACGACGACTGTCGTCGACTTCGCAGGCTCATTGACATAGACGGCAACGACTTGCGCCGGGCTGAGTGCGTTTCGAACGAACTCTTTCGGGTCTTCAGACCAGCGAACGATATCGATTTTCTCACCGTTCAACTCGTCGACGATTGTTTGGACACGTTGTCCTTTCGGTCCGACACATGCGCCGACCGGGTCAACGATATCCGAGTGCACAGCAATTTTCGAACGGTCACCTGCTTCACGCGATACAGACATGACATCGACTGTTCCGTTTGAAATCTCAGGCACTTCGAGTTCGAACAAACGGCGCAAAAGTCCCGGATGCGTACGCGACACTTGAATCGCAGCACCTGAACCTTTAGTCGTCGAATCAACTTTTGTCACGTATACCTTGATACGGTCATGAATCTGATACGACTCGTTCGGCATTTGTTCGTTTGGAGTGAGGACTGCTTCGATGTTGTTCTCAAGACCGATATACAAGTTGCGCGGATCAAAACGCTCCACAATCCCTGTCATGATCTCGTCTTCTTTATCTGCGAAGTGGTTGTAGATGCGTTCACGCTCCGCTTCACGCATCTTCTGCGTCACGACTTGTTTCGCCGTCATCGCTGCGACACGTCCGAAATCACTTGGTGTGACTTCTTCTTTATGGAAGTCACCGAGCTCATAGTTCGGGTCGATTTCATGTGCTTCCTCAAGCGAGAGCTGTTGGTCTGGTTGTGTGAGACGTTCGACGACTTCTAAAAGTGCGTAGACACGAATGTCTCCCGTCACTTGGTCGAATTCGACTTTCACATGCTCGTTCGGGTTCGCGACGTTTCGGCGATATGCAGAAATGAGCGCTTGTTCGAGAGCGTCGATAATAATATTTTTGTCAATTCCTTTTTCTTTGGCAATCTGATCGATTGTAGTGAGTAATTGTGGACCCATCTTCTTCCCTCTCCTTAACTAAACGTGACCGCTAAGCGGGCTTGTGCAATTTTGTCTACCGGTAGCGATACCGCTTTTTTTCTCGTCTTGATGCGTGTCTCGATCACGACCGTTTCCCCATCATATGCCGTCAAAATTCCTTCAAACTCCTTGGCACCATCGATCGGAGCGAACGTTTTCATGTAGACGTTTTTGCCTACAGCACGTTCGAAATCACTCGGCTTTTTCAGCGGACGCTCCGCACCAGGACTCGAGACATCAAGATAATAAGCCTGTTCAATCGGATCGGTTTCGTTCAGTTTTTCCGAGAGTTGTTCATTGATATTGACGCAATCGTCTAAATCGACGCCCCCTGGTTTATCGATATAAACGCGCAAGAACCAGTCTGGACCTTCTTTTACGAATTCCACATCGACCAATTCCATGTTTTCTCGTTCGACGATTGGCAACGCAATCGATTCAACGACTTCTGTTATTTTGGACACTCTCATCCCTCCTTCTGGCTTTTACATACAAGAAAGGAGTAGGGTTCCCTACTCCTTTCCGTCGTAGTATCCAACTTTGTTCGATACCAATATATCATATTTTCCCGACAAATCGCAACTTACACCCCAAAATCAAAGAATGAGAGTTGGTTCTCATCAGGCAAGCCTTCAAGACATTTCATCGTATCAAGTGTCTCGATGACCGTTTTCGATAACTTCGCTCGTTTGCGTAAATCTTCTTTCGAAAGGAACTGTCCTTCCTCCCTCGCTTCGACAATCGCTTTTGCCGCATTCGTTCCGAGCCCATCGACCGCATTGAACGGAGGAATCAACGTATTGTCCTCAATCAAGAACTCTGTCGCGCTTGAACGATACAAGTCGATGTTTTGGAACTTCATGCCCCGCTCAAGCATCTCAAGGGCAAGTTCGAGGACCGTATGCAGTCCTTTATCTTTCGCTGTCGCGTCGAAACCTTTTTCCCGAATATCCGACATCGCTTTACGGACGGCTTGAGGACCTTTGATCATTGCAGATAAGTCAAAGTCTCCGGCGCGCACGGTGAAGTAGGTCGCATAGTACAGGATAGGATGATGCACTTTGAAATACGCGATACGAACGGCCATCAAGACGTATGCCGTCGCGTGCGCTTTCGGGAACATGTATTTGATCTTCTTACAAGAAGAGATATACCATTCCGGCACGTCGTTCTCTCGCATCTCTGACTCCATCTCGTCTGTGAGACCTTTCCCTTTACGGACGGACTCCATGATCTTGAAGGCGAACGATGGTTCGAGCCCTGCGTAAATCAAGTAGACCATGATGTCATCACGACAACCGATAACGTCTTTCAGTTCACACGTCCCGTTATAAATCAGTTCGTTCGCGTTCCCAAGCCACACATCCGTCCCGTGAGACAGACCTGAAATCTGAACGAGCTCCGAGAACGTGGACGGTTTCGTCTCTTCAAGCATCTGACGGACGAACTTCGTCCCAAACTCAGGAATCCCGAGTGTGCCGGTTTTCGACTCGATCTGTTCCGGTGTCACTCCGAGTACTTCTGGCGAGGAGAAAATTTTCATGACGGTCGGATCGTCTGTCGGAATCGTTTTCGGATCGATCCCGGATAAGTCTTGGAGCATCCGAATGACGGTCGGGTCATCGTGCCCGAGAATATCGAGCTTCAATAAGTTGTCATGGATGGAATGGAAGTCGAAGTGTGTCGTCTTCCATTCAGACGAGTTGTCATCCGCCGGATATTGAATCGGTGAGATGTCCGCGATGTCCATATAGTCAGGGACAACGATGATTCCACCCGGGTGCTGCCCCGTCGTCCGTTTCACGCCGGTGACCCCAGAGACGAGACGATCGACCTCAGCGTTTCGATAAATCTTGTCGTTCTCGGTCGCATATCCTTTCACGTACCCATATGCCGTCTTATCCGCAATCGTTCCGATCGTGCCGGCACGATATACATATTCTTCTCCGAACAACACCTTTGTATAGGCGTGGGCATGCGGTTGATATTCACCCGAGAAGTTCAAATCGATATCTGGCACTTTGTCCCCTTTGAATCCGAGGAACGTTTCGAACGGAATATCATGTCCATCTTTTGTATACCACGTGCCACATTCCGGACACTCTTTGTCCGGTAAGTCATATCCCGAACCGACCGATCCGTCGTTGAAGAAGTGCGAATGTTGACAGTTTGGACATACGTAGTGCGGCGGTAGCGGGTTGACCTCGGTGATCTCTGTCATCGTGGCAACGAGACTCGATCCGACCGACCCACGCGACCCGACCAAGTATCCGTCGTCTAGAGATTTCTTAACAAGTTTATGTGAGATCAAGTAAATGACCGCGAATCCATGACCGATGATTGACTTCAATTCTTTTTCTAGTCGCGCCTCCACAATCTCAGGAAGCTCGTCCCCATAAATCGAACGGGCCATGTCGTAGCTCATATTCCGAACCTCGTCATCCGCGCCTTCAATTTTCGGCGTATATAAGTCATCCGGAATGATTTGGATCGATTCGATTTGATCGGCGATTGCATTCGGGTTCGTGATGACAATTTCACGTGCCAAGTCGTCACCTAGAAACTTGAATTCTTCCATCATTTCCTTCGTCGTCCGGAAGTGGGCATGTGGCAACTCTTTACGTGTATTGATAAAGTTCGCCCCACCTTGGGTACGAATCAAAATCTCACGATACGAACGGTCGGCCCGGTCCAAATAGTGCACATTCCCTGTCGCACATACCGGCAACTCGGCTTTCTCCGCGACACGAATGATTCGTTTGATGATTTCACGGAGCTCCATCTCATTCGCGACAATCTCTTTATCGATCAAATGGTGATAGAGCGCCGGCGGATGAATCTCGATAAAGTCATAAAACGACATCATCTTCTCGAGCTCATCATCCGACTTGTTCAAAGCAGCGTCAAAAATCTCACCATTGTCACAAGCCGAACCAATCAATAGCCCTTCACGACGTTTCACGAGCTCTGAACGTGGCATCCGTGCCATCCGATATAAATAATCGATATGAGAGAGTGAAATGAGTTCATATAAATGACGAAGTCCTGGCTTTTTATTTTTCGCATAAATCGTCGCATGGAACGGACGAATCTTCGACACGTCACTCCCGACTTTGGCGTTCAACGAGCGATGCGTCGTCATCTCAAACATCTGTTTGGCAAGGTCGAGAAGTTTCATCAACAAATACGCTGTCGCTTCCGCGTCATAAATCGCACGGTGATGCTGAGTCAATTCGATATCGAATCGCTTCGCAAGCGTGTTCAGTCGGTGATTCTTCAAGGTCGGCATCAACGTACGAGCCAGCTCGAGTGTATCGATGACCGGGTAATCATCCGGTTCATGACCTCCGCTCCGAAGTGTCGCCTCGAGGAAGCCCATGTCGAACGATGCGTTATGGGCGACGAGGATACTGTCACCACACCATTCGACGAACTGTTTCGTGATGACTTCTGGGTCAGGTTGTCCTTGAACCATGTCATCCGTGATTCCCGTCAACTCGATCGTCGTCGCCGACAACGCATGTTTCGGGTCAGCGAACGCCTCAAAGCGGTCGATGATCTCCCCATCCTTGATTTTGACACCAGCGAGCTCGATGATTTTATTGTAGACGGCAGAAAGTCCCGTCGTCTCGACGTCAAAGACGACGTATGTTGCATCATCTAATGACACATCACTTGGATGATATGCGACCGGAACGCCATCATTGACGACGTTCGCCTCGACCCCATACAACACTTTGATGTCATTTTTCTTCCCGGCATAATACGCTTCCGGGAACGCTTGGACACCAGCATGATCGGTAATCGCAATCGCACGATGTCCCCACTTAGCAGCACGCGCAACGAGAGCGGACACGTTCGTGACTGCGTCCATTTGACTCATCTGTGTATGCGCGTGGAGTTCGACCCGCTTCTCACCTTCCCATTCATCTCGGGGTGGCTCGACTTTCACTTCTTGGAGTTGCGACGCCATCATGCATAATTCACGCATGAACGAATCATCCTCGACTCGTCCTGCCGTTTGAATCCACATGCCCTTTTTGACGGCACTGAGCATCCGATCGTCATCGTCATCGCGCGCAAACACTTTCACGATGAGCGAATCCGTATAATCCGTCATTTTGAAAGTGAATAGCTTTTTCCCACTCTTCAGCTCTTTTCGCTCCGCGGAGAAGACGAGACCACGAATGGCGACGCGGCGCTCTTCTTCGATAATCGTCTTGATTGGGACAATCTCATCTTTGATGAGCGCACCCATCCGAATCTCTGTGATGGGCTCGTCATTCGTTTCTGTCGCTTTAGCGAATTGTGCCGCAAGTGCCATTTTCGCTTGCTCAATGTCTTCCTGAACAACTTGTTCACGTAAAGCCTGACTGGCTTCGGCATCTTCAGAGAAGTGTGCCTGACACGGTTTTTTCGTGAACCCATATGCGCTATAGAGCGCTTGGACTTCTTGACAGAGCTCTTTGTCCACATAGCTCGCCTCAGGTCCGGACCGTACCGGGATCAACAGTTTATTCTGTTCAAATCGCGGTGAGACCGATCCGAAGTAGCTTCGCATCGCCCCGGACACTTGACTCAATTCACTGACGATTCGTGGCCAGTAGTCGATATAGTCTTGCTCGCTCCCACCTTTTGCCGTCGAGAATCGCGCGTACACTTCGTCAGCGAACGTCGCGTACCGATTTTCTAATCGACTCATGAACAATTGATGGACGTCATACGGTAAAACTGTCGGAAATGTAAAATAAAACGTCCACGTGCGTCGTTTTTTATTGACGACGAGTCGTGAGAGTTCCGCTTGGTCGAACAGGTCTGTCTCAGTCGTGATCCCAAGATCACTTAATAATAGTTGCATCTTTTGATTTGCTTCCACGGGTCCGTCTTTCCCCCTTTATGCCAATTCGACAAATGAAGGTGACCGCTTACGCTGTCACCTTCATCCATTAATTAATGAACTTCGCTAAATTTTGAAGTGATGACTTGTTTCAATTCGTCGATTGAAGTTTCAATCACTTCGCCTGTGGCACGTACTTTTACTTCAACAATTCCTTCACCGGCTTTTTTCCCGACGTTGACGCGAATCGGAAGACCAATCAAGTCTGCATCGGCAAATTTGACGCCCGCTCGTTCTTTTCGATCATCGAACAAGACATCGTACGTTTGGCCGAGCTCTTCATAAAGACGATTTGCAAGTTCAACTTGTGTCTCATCTTTTGCGTTGATTGCAATCAAATGAAGATTGAACGGCGCCACGTTTCGTGGCCAGATGATTCCTCGATCGTCATGATGTTGTTCGACGATAGCAGAGAGTGTCCGAGACACACCGATTCCGTAGCAACCCATGATGAGTGGTTCAGCACGACCTTCTTCGTTTAAGAATGTCGCTCCCATCGCTTCCGAATAACGTGTCCCGAGTTTGAAGACTTGTCCGACTTCGATTCCGCGAGCGAAACGAACAGGACCCGACTCGTCAGGTGCTAAATCGCCTTCGACAACGAAACGTAAATCATGATAAGTCAATTCTGCTAAGTCACGCTCGGCATTCACGCCTGTGTAGTGCGTGTTTGCTTCGTTCGCTCCACAAACAGCGTCCACGAGATACTTGACCGCATAGTCGGCAACGACTTTAACTGGCGCATGGATTGGTCCGAGCGTACCTGGTGCACACTTGAACAACTCGACGATTTTCGCTTCATCTTCGAGTTGAATATCGAGTCCACCGAGTGCGTTCTTCACTTTGACCTCGTTCGCTTCGTGGTCGCCACGGACGATTGCCATCACCGTCTCTCCATCCACATTGAATAGGACAGATTTGATGGTCGTCTTTGGATCGACGTTCAAGAATTTCGCCACATCTTCAATCGTGCGATTTTCTTCCGTGTCCACTTTCTCGAGTGGACGTACGTCAGCTTGTTGCATCTCATAACGGTCGAGTGTTTCTGCCATTTCAATGTTCGCCGCATAGTTCGATGAATCGGTATAAACAATCGTGTCTTCACCGATGTCAGCGAGTGCTTGGAATTCGTGCGTGTCTTTCCCGCCGATTGCTCCAGAGTCTGCGACGACCGGACGATACTTAAGACCTGTACGGTCGAAGATGCGTGAGTACGCGTTATACATGTTTGTATATTCTTCGTCTAAGTCTTCTTGTGTCGCATGGAATGAATATGCATCCTTCATCAAGAACTCACGTCCGCGAAGCAATCCAAAGCGCGGACGACGCTCGTCGCGATACTTCGTTTGAATCTGATACAAGTTCATCGGAAGTTTTTTATACGAGTTGAGCTCGTCTCGGACGATTGACGTGATCAATTCTTCGTGTGTCGCACCGAGTGCGAAGCGACGGTCATGACGGTCAGTCAAGCGCATCAACTCCGGACCATAAATGCCCCATCGTCCCGTCTCTTCCCAAAGTTCTGCCGGTTGGATGGCAGGCATCAATAACTCTTGTGCACCCGCACGATTCATCTCTTCACGGATGATTGTTTGGATGTTGTGTAACACTTTATGTCCGAGTGGAAGATAAGAATAGATTCCTGCCGCATTTTGACGGATGAATCCTCCACGGACGAGAAGTTGGTGGCTGACCGCTTCCGCGTCAGCCGGTACTTCTCTCAATGTAGGCATGAGCAATCTAGATTGTTTCATACAGTTCAACGTTTCCCTTCTCTACAAACAGCTTATTTAAAGAATGATTGAATGTCGTTCCAAGTGACAATCAACATTAAGATCATCAATAAGGCGAACCCGATAAAGTGGACGAATCCTTCCTTTTTCGGATCAATCGGACGCCCTCGTACCGCTTCGAATAAGAGGAAAATCAATCGTCCTCCATCCAATGCCGGAAGTGGGAGCAAGTTGAAGATAGCGAGGTTGACGGAAAGGAGCGCTGTCCAGTTCAACAGCATGATCAAGCCGCTCGCTGCCACTTCATCTGTCATCCGTACGATTCCAACAGGTCCTGCCAACTGATCGACACCAACCTGTCCCGTCACCAAATCACCAACGGCTGAGAAGATGAGGGTGGACATCGTCCACGTCGTCTCAGCACCTGTCGTCACGGCTTTGACCGGTGAACGCTCTAATGCGTTCGTGACACCAAGAATCCCAACCGTTTCTCCATTTTGTTCAACCGCTTGTGGTGTGACAGTGACGGTCGCCTCCTCACCATCACGGACGTACGTGACATCCGTTGGCGTATCGGCGCGGTCAGCTAGAGCCGTGCGCAAGTCGAGCCAATCTGTGACTGGTTCGCCTTCAATCAAAACAATTTCATCTCCACTCATCAACCCTGCCTCATCAGCGGCTGAATCAGGTTGAACGGTACCGATTTGACCATCGTTCGTCGGCGTTCCTTGAACGAGACCCACGATAATGAGCAAGATAAACGCTAAGACAAAATTCATCGCTGGACCGGCTGCAATCGCCAAGACCCGTTTCCATACCGATTGGGCACCGAACGTGCGATCATACGGTGCGATTTGAATTTCCATCCCTTGGTCGACAAGAAGTGTATCCCGTTCTAACGAATAGACACGTACTTCCTCATCGATGAGGAGCTGTACTTTTAATTCATGCGTCGCGTCAAATTTATCGACGGTACCGACGACTTGAACATCCGTAGCGGTGTCCGGCTGAAAATAGACCCGATCCACTGTGCCTTGTTCGGTTAAACGAAGTCCAACGTGTTGCCCTGCGCGTACTTCAATCGGTTCGAAATCTTCCCCAGCCATTTTGACATAGCCACCGATTGGTAAGAGACGGATAGTATAGAGCGTTTCATTTTTACGGAATGAAACAATTTTCGGACCGAATCCGATTGCAAACTCGTGACAGAGAATGCCTGCCCGTTTCGCCATGACGAGGTGTCCCCACTCGTGTACAGAAATGAGAACCCCGAACATCAGGACGATGGCGATAAAAGTCGTCATGATTTATTCCCCACCTTCAATTCCTTGCTGAATCTGTTGACGTACTGCTCGGTCTACTTCTAGAATTTGTGCGAGCGTCGGTTCGGCAATCACTTCATGTTGAGCCATCGCCTCTTCCACGAGTCGTTCAATTTCTAAGAAGGTAATCTGACCGTTTAAGAACAGGTCCACTGCCATCTCATTGGCCGCATTCAGGACTGTCGGCATGGAGCCACCGATTCTTCCTGCTTCAAACGCTAACCGAAGTGCCGGATAACGGTTGAAATCAGCCTCTTGAAAATGTAGCTTACCGATTTCTTTCAAGTTTAACCGCTTATTCCCCTCAATTTCAAGCCGCTTCGGTTCCGAAAGCGCATAGAGAATCGGTCCCCGCATATCCGGGTTTCCGAGCTGTGCCATCACGGCTGCATCTTTAAATTCGACCATCGAGTGAATAATCGATTCACGATGCAAGATGACTTCAATATCATTATAATCGATATCGAACAGCCAGTGTGCCTCGATCACCTCGAGCCCTTTATTAAACATTGTCGCAGAGTCGATTGTGATCTTAGCCCCCATCGACCAGTTCGGATGATTCAATGCATCTTCAACCGTCACGTCGGCTAATTCTTCCCGCGAACGGTCACGGAAGCTTCCGCCAGACGCAGTTAAAATAATTTTTGAAACATCTTCTCTTCGTTCCCCATTCAAACATTGGTAGATGGCAGAATGCTCGCTATCGACCGGTAAAAGTTTAACCCCATGTTCTTTCACGGCCGCCTTGACGAGGTGCCCTGCCGTAACGAGTGTTTCTTTGTTGGCGAGTGCAATATCTTTTCCTGCTTGAATCGCAGCAAGCGTCGGCTCGAGACCGACCGCTCCCACGACTGCTGTCACGACGATATCCGCGCGTTCTGCCGTCGCACACTCTTTGAGACCTTCAGGACCGATGAAATATAGAGGTTCATATGTAAGGCGCGGCTTCAATTGTTCGAGTACCTCGATACTTGTCGCCGACACATATTTTGGTCTAAGTCGATTGATCCATTCCGTGGCAACATCGACGTTCGTGCCGAACGCATACGCCTCTAATTCAAACAGGTCGGGGTGCTGTTCGATGACGTCACATGTCTGCACGCCAATCGAACCTGTCGCCCCAATTAAGCTAATTCGCTTCATCTCGACACTCCTTCTTATAGCAGATTAAACACCCAAATGACGGTAAAGACCGCAATCATACTGTCGAACCGGTCAAGGATTCCTCCATGCCCAGGTAAGAGATGACCTGAATCTTTTACTCCGAACTGACGTTTATAAGCGGATTGTACCAAATCACCGAGCTGTCCGACGACAGCAACGACAATGGCTAAAATAATCACTTCTAATACCGGTAAGATTGGATCGATCCAGACGAAGATGATACCGAGTACAATGGCCGATACAATTCCGCCGATTGCCCCTTCAATCGTCTTATTCGGGCTGATCGATGGCCATAATTTTGCCTTCCCGAACGCTTTCCCAGTGAAATAGGCTCCAGAATCCGTCGCCCAAATCATAAACAAGATGAGCAACACTTTCGACAACCCGTCGTCAGACAGGCGTACGAGTGCGAAACTTGAGAAACCGACGACCAAGTAGACAGCGGATACAAAATAGAACCCAGCATCTTCATACGTGAATCGATTTTTTGTGACGACTGTCCAAAACAGTAATAACACAAGCCCTAATACGAGCCACTGTTCAATCGTGAACGGCATCTCGCCCGTGACGATTCGCGTTTCCAGTAACAACAAGACGAACGGGAAAGCAACGAGGAGCGATGTCACTAAAAATGGGAACGCCAACAGCTTATGTTTTCGCATCAATGTGAATTCGCTCAATCCAATGAGGGCGAGAATCCCCATTAAAGAAACAAAGGCGTTACCACCGAGTGCGATGACGGTAATAAAGATTGCGCCCGCCCATAGGCCTGTAATAATTCGTGTCTTCATGTTACACCCCACCAAAACGTCGCGTGCGCGCGTTGTAAGATTCAATCGCTTCTACAAAATGCTCACGCTTAAATTCCGGCCACAATACTTCTGTGAAGTGGAGTTCAGCATATGCGCTTTGCCAAAGTAAAAAGTTTGACAGTCGTTGTTCACCGCTTGTACGAATGATGAGATCCACATCTTGAACGTGAGTCATGAGTCGTTCACCGATTAACTGATCATCCACGGCGTCTGGTACTATCATACCAGACCGTACATCCTCGGCAATGCTACGCATCGCTTGGACGAGCTCATCCCGACCACCGTAGTTGAGTGCGAAGACGAGTTTCAACCCTGTATTTGTAGCGGTCCGTTCTCTCGCCTGATCGACAGCCTCCCGCGTCTCGCGTGGAAGCTTCGTCGTGTCCCCAGCGACAAGCACCTGAACATTTTGTTCATGAAGTTCTTTCAAATCGGTCTCTAAAAATTGTTTCGGCAACTTCATCAAGAACGAGACTTCCTCTTCCGGACGAGTCCAGTTTTCCGTAGAAAACGCGTAAAGCGTCAGTGATTGAATCCCGAGTTCTTGCGCTGTCCGAACCGCTTCACGGATTGACTTCATCCCTTCTCGGTGACCCATGATGCGAGGGAGACCACGTTTTTTGGCCCAACGTCCATTTCCATCCATGATGATGGCTACGTGCTCAGGAACACTTAATTCTGCCTCGATTTTTGTTTTAGGATTCACCCATTTAAACATTCTGTTATCCTCCTGATTGTATGAAAGAAGGACCCTCTCAGAAAAAGGGTCCCCACACAGCTTTTTGGTATACCACTTCCGTGATTACACTTCCATGATTTCTTTTTCTTTCGTTGCTGCAGATTCATC
Organism: Exiguobacterium sp. USCH10; assembly: GCF_037619445.1. Classification (GTDB taxonomy): domain Bacteria; phylum Bacillota; class Bacilli; order Exiguobacteriales; family Exiguobacteriaceae; genus Exiguobacterium; species Exiguobacterium aestuarii_A. The sequence goes on from NZ_JAQPZO010000001.1 coordinate 137,983, forward strand.
AATCTTCTTGATATACGAATCCGTCAACGTTTGAACGTCATCTGCATATCCGCGGAGATCGTCTTCTGTTAACTCGCCATCTTTTTCGAGTTTTTTCAAGTTTTCGTTGGCATCACGGCGAACGTTACGGACAGCGACTTTCGCCTCTTCCGCATATTTCTTCGTGATTTTAACCAATTCTTTACGACGTTCTTCCGTCAAGGCAGGAATCGCCAAACGGATGACTGTTCCGTCAGAAGATGGAGACAAGCCGAGGTCTGCCTTTTGAATCGCTTTTTCTACTTCAGAAACCATTGATTTATCCCATGGTTGAATCAAGAGCAAGCGCGCTTCTGGTGTATTGATGTTTGCCACTTGATTGAGTGGTGTCGGAACACCGTAGTAATCAACTTGAACAGGATCCAAAATCGATGCGCTGGCACGGCCAGTGCGAAGCGTACCAAAATCACGTTTCAGTGACGTGTGCGCTTTTTCCATTTTTTCTTCAGCTGTTTGCAATACTTCTTTGACACTCATGAATTGACTCCTCCTACTACCGTCCCGATATGTTCCCCGAGTACGACACGTTTAATGTTACCTTCTTCAAGCAATGAGAATACAATCAATGGAATGTGATTGTCCATACAGAGTGATGTTGCCGTTGAGTCCATGACTTGAAGCCCGTCTTTTAAGACATCAAGATAAGACAACGACTCATATTTCACTGCAGTGGCATCCAATTTCGGATCGGCAGAGTAGACGCCGTCCACATTGTTTTTACCCATTAAAATGACATCGGCTTCGATTTCAGCAGCGCGGAGCGCAGCTGTCGTATCCGTTGAGAAATATGGGTTTCCTGTACCCGCTGCAAAGATGACGACGCGACCTTTTTCAAGGTGACGCATTGCCCGGCGACGAATGTATGGCTCAGCAACTTGTCGCATTTCAATTGATGTTTGGACACGCGTTTGGACACCGTACGTTTCAAGGCTGTCTTGAAGGGCAAGTGAGTTTAAGACAGTGGCGAGCATTCCCATGTAGTCTGCGTTTGCCCGGTCCATTCCAAGTTCACTACCCGTCTTTCCACGCCAAATGTTTCCGGCACCAACAACCACGGCCACTTCTACACCCATCTCGATCAATTCTTTAATTTGATTTGAGATTGAGTTTACAATGTTAGGGTCAATCCCATAACCTTGATCTCCAGCGAGCGCTTCTCCACTCAATTTTAACACAATTCGTTTATATTTCGGTTCCATAACTTTGCCTCCTCTTGCTTGAAAAAAGGGAACACGCTCCCTTAACGAACTAACTCAAGGTTATAAAGACGTGTTCCCAATTTTGAATGCATCATATACGATGACGCAGATTATTTTTTAAGTTGGTTCATAACTTCTTCAGCAAAGTTCTCTTCACGTTTCTCCATACCTTCTCCTACTTCGAAGCGTACGAATGAGTTGACTTTCCCGCCTTTAGATTCTACATACTTACCAACTTTGAAGTCGCCGTCTTTTACGAACGTTTGGTCTACGAGGCAGATTTCCTCGAAGTACTTGTTCATGCGACCAGCAATCATCTTCTCAACGATGTTAGCAGGTTTGCCTTCGTTAAGAGCTTGCTCAGTCAAGACTTTCTTCTCACGGTCGATTTCTTCAGCTGATACTTCATCGCGTGTCGCGTAAAGTGGACGTGCTGCTGCAACGTGCATTGCAACGTCTTTTGCAACTGTTTCGTCAGACGTGCCGTCGATTACGACTACAGAACCGATGCGACCACCCATGTGGAGGTACGTACCGAATACAGCGTCGTCAGCTTTTTCAAGAACAGCCACACGGCGGAGTGAGATTTTCTCTCCGATTGTAGAAGCTTCTTCTTGGATGTACGTTTCAAGCGTTTTGCCTGCTTCGTAATCAGCTGCGAGTGCTGCTTCTGCAGTTGTTGCGCCTGAAGCGAGTACTGCTTTTGCTACGTTGTTGACGAGTGTTTGGAACTTCTCGTTCTTCGCAACGAAGTCTGTTTCTGAGTTGATTTCGACGAGCACAGCTTTGTTGCCTTCAACTGCTACTGCTGTCAAACCTTCAGCGGCGATACGATCACCTTTTGCTGCTGCTTTAGCGATTCCTTTTTCGCGAAGGAAGTCGATTGCTGCTTGCATGTCACCGTCTGTTTCAACGAGTGCTTTTTTGCAATCGAGCATTCCTGCTCCTGTTTTTTCACGAAGTTCTTTTACCATTGCTGCTGTAACTGCCATCGGAAATTCCTCCTTGTAAAACTTACGAATTTTAAGAAAAAGCACGAGGCTTTTTGAATACTTGTCCTAAAAAAAGGTGATAAAAGGCTTTCCCTTTATCACCTATTGTCTCACTGATTACTCAGCTTCTGTAGCTTCAGCTTCTGTCGCTACAGCTTCTTCAGCAACTTCTTCTTCACCTTGCTTCGCTTCGATGATCGCATCTGCCATTTTCGAAGTGAGCAATTTAACTGCACGAATTGCATCGTCGTTCGCTGGGATAACGTAGTCGATTTCATCTGGGTCACAGTTTGTGTCGACAATCGCAACGATTGGGATGTTCAATTTGTGAGCTTCCGCGATTGCGATACGCTCTTTACGTGGGTCAACGATGAAGAGGGCGTCAGGCACACCAGGCATATCCTTGATTCCGCCGAGGAACTTCTCAAGACGAGTCATTTCTTTTTTCAAGATGATGACTTCTTTCTTAGGAAGTACTTCGAACGTGCCGTCTTCTTCCATTTTTTCGAGTTGCTTCAAGCGGTTAATACGCTTTTTGATTGTTGAGAAGTTAGTGAGTGTTCCACCCAACCAACGCTCGTTAATGAAGAACATTCCAGAACGGATTGCTTCTTCTTTGATTGTATCTTGAGCTTGTTTTTTCGTACCAACGAAGAGGACGTTTCCGCCTTCTGCCGCGAGTTCACGAACAAAGTTGTAAGCTTCGTCTACTTTTTTGACCGTTTTTTGAAGGTCGATGATGTAGATCCCGTTACGCTCTGTGAAGATGTATTTCGCCATTTTTGGGTTCCAACGGCGTGTTTGGTGACCGAAGTGTACACCAGCTTCAAGCAATTGCTTCATTGAAATTACTGCCATGATAAATTTCCTCCTTGTGGTTTAAAAAAGTCCTCCGCCTCGTTCATTGTTGTATTCCGACCTTTCGGCACCGAGGAATATCATCCCGAGACGTGTGTGATGTGTTTAACACCGAGAACTACTATAGCATATGTCACGAAATCCGGCAACTCTCACTTTTTGCGAAGTTTCGCATATAGCGCGAGTTCACCTTCCCCTTTTCCGAGGATGCGTGCCGCGTCTCGAACCGAGTGGCGCAGTAACACATCGTCTACGTCAACCGACGTTGTTGAGTTCTCTTTATTCAACTCATCGGACACGGACTCAACGTTTGCTTCAACAAGTATCGAGTCTTCCTGATCAACGTCCACTTTACGCTCTATCGGTTCTTTCGTGACAAGATCATTCATCGACTCCATAAATGAGAGAAGCAACGTCTCCGTCTCCTGTTTCTCCCGTTCGAGTCGTTCAATCCGTTCTTGTAACGTCTGGACTTGACGGTATCCGAATAAAAAACCGTAAGCAACCAAACAAGCCGTTACTACATAGACAATATACACTTGTTCATCTCCTCACGATGTCTTTTCTTCTAAATAGGACCGTCCAAGCGCTTGTTTCAATGTCTTCAAGGCCTTTGAATGAATTTGAGAAATGCGGGAAGTCGATAGTTCGAGCACTTCCCCAATCTCAGTCAATGTCAATTCATCAAAATAAAATAACGATACGACGAGCCGTTCTTTTTCCGATAGATGGTCCACTTCTGTCGCGAGCACGTCAATCAATTCTCGTTGAAGGAGTGTGTCTTCCGGTTTTTCGGAGTCCGGGTCGAAGTACGTGACTGACATCACTTTGCCTTCCTCTTGTAACGTCACGGCCTCGTCGATTGACAACATGTTGGCGAAATACCCTTCTGCCATCGTTCGTTCGATTTCTGAAATAGGAAGATCACAAGCAACCGCCAACTCATTTTTCGTCGGAGCGCGATGAAGTGATTGTTCAAGTTGTTCTGCTACCTGATCGATTTTTTTCACTTTCTCACGAACCGAACGAGGTAACCAGTCTACTTTGCGCAATCCATCGATAATGGCTCCTCGAATTCGAAACGCAGCGTACGTATCAAATTTATTATTATGCTCTGGATCATATTTCATAAGGGCATCGTACAATCCCATGTAACCCAAACTTTTCAATTCGTCGCGTTCGACGCTCTTTGGAAGCGTCACGATCATCCGTTGTACGTGGTAGTGGATGAGAAACTCGTAATGTGTTAGTAATTCGTTTGCTGTATCCATATCACGGTCCGTATTCCAGCGATCCCACAACTGTGTAAGATGAGTCGTCATGTCGATCCCCCCTTATAGTTCTTTCGTACCTACGCTCACCGTCCGAATCGATAAGACCGATGTCGCAACATCGAACTCAATCGTCCGTCCGTTATGACCGCCACAATCTTCGGCCACGAGCGGAATCCGATGAACCTTTAATGCTTGACGAATCGCCTCGGCGTTTCGTTCACCGATTCGCATCGCTTCATTCTCATATTTAAATTGAAACATTTGTGCCCCACCAGCCATTTTCGCTTGTAGCCGCGTCGCTCCCTCTCGTTTGAGAGAACGGACGAGCGTATCGATGGCTGTGTCCGCATATTTTCCTACTTCAATCGCTTGATTCTTCCGCGCAATGGTCGAGTCAGGTAACATGACATGCGCCATTGCCGCCAATTGGAGACGAGTGTCATATAAGATGACGCCTACACACGAACCAAGTCCGGCTGTCCGTAACCGATTCGGTGCCGTCGTTTGCTTCCACTCGGCGATGCCAATTTTTAAAACGTCAGCCATGACCAATCAACCGTTCTTGAATGCGTTTGAGTGAACCATGTGTTGGTAGGAACAACACATGTCCTGCACTTACTTTTTGATCAATCATAAAGGTCGTATCGATATACAATGCGGCGTCTTCCTCCGGTTGAACCGATGTGACGACAAACTCGACGATCGATCCCGCCATATCGATGGCGGTTGCCGGTACTTGGATCATGATTGGAGTCTGCAACCAATCCCCTAGTGCACGTGCGTACGCACCACTCATAATATTCCCGACCTCTTCCCAGGCCGACTGTCCGAGTTCATCACCAGATTGGAATGAGAACGGCATGCCGATCAGTGTCGACACCATCTGCTCGGCGTCCTCAACGGCAAATAAAATAAGAATCATGCCGCGAATCTCACCATCTAACTCGAGTAGCACCGAAGCGACGTGTCGCTCCGGACCACCCACTCGATCAGGTAAATACGAGATCGGCTCCATTTCAGCCGAGGAGACCGTGATATTCACCGGTTTGGCTAACATGGCGGATAACGCAGTAGCCGCATGACCAGACCCTATATTTCCCAGTTCCTTTAACAAGTCTTGCTCAAACTCACTCAGCATACTGTTCCTCAAACAACGCATTCGCATCGAGAAGTGAGAAGAGTTTGTCTTCCCCTTTAGCGATTGCTGTCAAGTGTGCTGAAATCATGTCGCGACTCGACTCCGGAATCGGTTCAATCCGCACTTCATCACTCTCGACAACTTCATTTGCCCGGTCAACGATAAAGCCCGCGTCCCCTTGATTCAATGATGCGATTAAAATACGTGTCTCATCCGTCGGTTCGATTTCTTCATAACCGAGGCGTAAACGAAGATCGATGACCGGTGTGACGACACCTCGAAGATTAATGACCCCTTTCACGTGTGACGGGGCGTTCGGGACGCGTGTGATTGGCTGAAGTCGCTCGATTGAGCGGACCGATTGCACATCGATTCCGTACGTATTTTCTTCAAGTGAAAAGACTACCCATTTCTGTTCCATCTATATTCCTCCTTAAAAGAGATCGTTACTATCTACGATAAGGGCGACGCGACCGTCACCGAGAATGGTCGCACCTGAGATAGCAGGAATCCCTTCAAGATACGTACCGAGCGGTTTCATGACAATTTCTTGTTGGCCAATCAACTCGTTGACGACGACACCAACGAGTTTGTTACCTTTTCGAACGACGACGACCGGGAATTGGGACTTCGTTTCTGATTCGATTCCGAACATTTCTTTTAAGTAGACGAGTGGAACCAATTGCCCACGGAAATCAAAGACGCGCTCACGATGCGCCGTCAAAATGTCCGCTTCATCAAGTAAGGTTGTCTCAAGAATCGATGACAACGGAATCGCATACGATTCCTCACCGACTTGTACGAGCATGGCCGAGATGATGGAGAGGGTGAGTGGCAAGCTGACCTGGAATTTTGTTCCTTGTCCCGCGACCGTCTCTAATGAAACGACACCACCAAGCGACTCGATTTTATTTTTGACGACATCGAGTCCGACACCACGACCTGAAAGGTCCGTTACCACATCAGCTGTCGAGAAGCCTGGGGCGAAGATCAGCATCGCCAGCTCGTTCTCAGACATCATGGTCGCCTCTTCATCCGAAATGACGCCACGTTCTAATGCTTTCGAGCGAACTTTGTCGACGTTGATGCCGGCACCATCATCCTCAATCTCAATGAAGACGCGGTTACCGCCATGATAAGCGCGGAGGGCTAGCATGCCTTGTTCCGGCTTGCCTGCTTTCACGCGAACTTCAGGGCGTTCGATTCCATGATCGATTGCATTCCGAATCAAGTGAACGAGCGGGTCGCCAATTTCATCGATGACCGTCCGATCAAGTTCTGTCTCCGCACCCGAAATATCCAATTGAACTTTCTTATGAATTTCTTTCGCGACCGAGCGAACCATGCGTGGGAAGCGATTGAACACTTGCTCAATCGGCATCATGCGAAGTGTCAAGACGAGAGATTGCAGTTCGTTCGTACCCCGCTTGATTTTTTCAACCGTTTCATTCAATTCTGGTTGCCCCACCTCGTCAGCGAGTCGTTCCAAACGTCCACGATCGATGATAAATTCTTCGAACAAGTTCATGAGACGATCGATTCGTTCCAAGTTGACGCGAATCGTCTTCGCTTGAGCCTGTGCCGCAACTTGTTCTTTCGTATCTTTCGTTTCTTTTTCTTCCTGGTCTGGAGCTGTCTGCACCACTGGTTCTGGTACTACCGCTTCGGCTGTGACTGCGACTTCTGGTTCGCTTTCTGACGCCCCTGTGAACATATTGACTTCGACACGTTCTACTTCCGATACTTGGGCGATGGCGTGTTCGATGACTTCCGCTGTCTCTTGTGATAGGAACAAGACGTCAAATGACAAGTCGAATTGCTCTTGTTCAATTTCTTCTGTTTCCGGATGTGTCCGTACCACTTCACCGAGTTCTTGAAGGCGATCAAACACCATGTACGCCCGAGCCGCTTTTAAGACGACAGCGTCTGATAGTTTTACAGTGATTTGATACGCTTCAAACCCAGTTTGTTTCGCCTGGTCGATTACTGAATTCGTATAAAGGTCGACTTCGAATGTATTTGACTCTTTTACCTCAGTAACCACAACCTCTTTTCCACCGATAAACGATTGGAAGGCAGCGACCGTTTCAGAAACATCCACGTTCGCACCTCGTCCGCCGTTCTCAATGTCAGCAATCATGTCCTCCATCTGTTCCATAGCGATGAACATCGTGTCCAACAAAAGTTGGTTGCTTTCTTTTTTACCGCCACGCACAAGGTCGAGTGCACTTTCCATCTCATGCGTCAAATTGGCCACGTGTTCGTACCCCATCGTCGAGGACATCCCTTTTAACGTATGTGCAGACCGGAAAATCTCTTGAACGACATCCGCCCCACCCGACTGTTCTAACTTAAGTAACTGTGTGTTGATCGATTGGATATGTTCTTGGGATTCATCTAAAAACAACCCTAAGTATTCGTTCACGTCCATCTTTATTGCCTCCCTGTCGTTATACTCGGTTCCATTGTTTCCGTAAGTTCCCCATCAAACGGTCCATCAAGTGACGTGGTTTTGGAGGCGTTCCCGTAAGCGTTGTCAAAATTCGTTCGAGCCGCCAGCTAATATCACTTTTTCGATTGTATTGATAAAACGGGACTTGTGCGATGACTGCCTTTCTTACTGAAGGGTCATCCGGTAAAAATCCGAGGAATCGAATCGTCTTGTTTAAAAACTGCTTGCATGCGACTTCCATCCGTTCGAAACATTGCAGTGCTTCCTCTCCAGACTGAGCTCGGTTCACAATGACGCCGAGTGGTAAGTCGGGATATTGATGATGCACTAGTTTTGTATATGCGTACCCGTCCATGAGCGAAGTCGGTTCCGGTGTTAAAATTAAAAACATTTCGTCACACCCCGCAATAAATTGCAGGGAGGTGTCCGTCGCCCCGGCGCCCATATCGAAAAGGACGTAATCATATGCGGTCAGTACTTCGAGTTCTCGCATGAGAAATTGCATGTCATCATCTGAGAGATGGACGAGTTGGTCTTGTCCACTCCCTCCATGTAATATATCGACACCATGCACATTTTTCTGAACAGCTGAAGCCAATGGAATACGAGCTTTTACAGACTCAATCATCGTTCTCGACTTCATTGCGTTCATCAAGATATGGACGTTGGCCATGCCGATATCAAAGTCGACGATCAACACCCGTTTCCCGAGTTCCGAAAGGGCGATGGCCGTGTTGACGCAAACGTTCGTCTTTCCAACGCCGCCTTTTCCGCTTGCAAAAGCGATGGTCGTCGGATGGACATCATTGATTGCTCTTAAACGCCTTGCTTGGTCCATCTGGCCCACCCTTCTTTCTCGAACAGTCGTTTCGTCAATGCTTCCGCATCTCCTCGAATCAAATCATCTGGCACCTCTTGACCGTCTGTCATCCATGCGACAGGCAAGCTGCTCTTTTTCACCATTCGATACATCGCGTGAATGTCACTCGTCTCATCCGCTTTGGTGAAGATGAGCGAACTGAGGGGGAGGGATTCGAACTGGGAATAAATCATATCCATATCTTTCATTTTGGAAGTCAAACTCAATACAAGCGATAGACTCGTCTCGGTGAAGTCATGATGTTCGTGAAATTGTTCCACGTAGGCTGGGTCTCGGAAGTTTCGACCTGCCGTATCGATCAATACAATATCTTTTCGCGCAAATAATTGCTTGGCCCGTTTGAAGTCGTGAAAATCATATGCGACCTCTACCGGGATACTCATGATTTCGGCGTACGTCTTCAACTGTTCGATAGCCGCGATTCGATACGTATCTGTCGTAATCAGCCCGACCGTTTTGCCTTCTGTCAATTTGAAATGTGCAGCTAGCTTGGCAAGCGTCGTCGTTTTCCCGACACCCGTCGGTCCAACGAGCATGACATATCGTTTCGCTTCAGGCGGGTCGATAAAGGATGACTTGACTTGCTCATACACGAATCGTTCGGCTACTTCCACAGATTTCGTCGTATAGTAAAGCTCATTTAACGTCTCTTCCCATGACTCTTCTGCGAACGACTCCGTCGAAAGTAACGCATCGATGTGCTGTAGTGACGAGTGGAGCCTTGGTGCTGTCCCTCCTACCATACGAGGTGTTGACGGTACTTGAGGTGATGGCGTTGGTGCAGATGCTGTTGTCGGCTCTGGTCGAACCGATTCTGTTCGCCTTGGCTTCGTGACCGCCTTCTCTTTTTCGAGTGCGGCGATGACTTCCACTTGTTTCGAAGCGAATAAACCAAACCATCCGGTTTTCACTTGCCGCGAATTGAGGATGACCGCTTCATCACCTAGCTCTTGCTTCACTTTCGTCATCGCCTCAGCCATCGTTTTCGCTGTAAATTTTTTAATTTGCATTTAAATCACCCCAATACTTTTCACTTCGACGGAACTGAGTAACTCGTTATAGGCCAAAACAGGCACATCTGGATAGTATCGTTCAAGCAATTGTCGGACGAACAATCGAATCGTTGGTGAACATAAAATCACCGCTGACGCACCGTAGCGTTCAAACATTGACAATTGTTCTCCTGTACGCTCGATGATCTCACGTGCTTGCTCCGGATCAAGCGCCAAATAGTTCCCAAACTCGGTCTTCTGTACGGCATCTTGAACGGTCTGTTCCGTCTGACCACCTAACGTAACCACATACAATGGACCTTCTGGTGGCTTGACTTGATCGGTCAGCTGACGTGACAATCCTTGGCGACAATATTCCCCGAGGATTTCTGCATCTTTCGTTACCTTTCCGTAGTCTGTCATTGTCTCGAACAAGAGAGGCAAGTTTCGAATCGATACGTTCTCTTGTAATAAGTGACGTAGCACTTTTTGAATCTCACCGATTGAAAGGACTGAAGGCGTGACATCTTCTACAAGAACCGGATGAGTTTCCTTCAAGTGCTCGACAAGTTGTTTCGTTTCTTCACGACCGAGTAAATCAGCGGCATGTTTTTTCAGCGTTTCGGTCAAATGTGTCGCGACAACGGATGGTGGGTCTACGACAGTGTACCCACTCATTTCAGCTCGCGTCCGTGTCTCCTCATCAATCCAAAGGGCAGGGAGCCCGAATGCCGGTTCCGTCGTTTCAATCCCATATACTTCTGGGTCTTCAATCCCTGGGCTCATCGCCAAATAGTGGTCGAGTAACAACTCTCCTTCTGCGACGACGTTTCCTTTCACTTTGATGCGATACGCGTTCGGCGAGAGTTGTAGGTGGTCGCGAATGCGAACCGTCGGCAAGATGAAGCCGAGTTCGAGTGCAAGCTGACGACGAATCATGACGACACGATCTAACAAGTCACCGCCTTGTGACTCATCCGCAAGGGGGATCAAGCCGTATCCGAACTCGAATTCAATCGAATCGATTTGTAAGAGCGAGACGACAGATTCTGTTGGAGCCATCGAAGGTTCTTCTTCCATAATCGGTTCCTCCGTTGCCTGCCGGATGTTTCGTCGCATCGTATACGCTCCGAAGAACGCTGTACCTGCGATGATCATCGTCACCGGAATAAGTGGAGGTGACACGAAACCGAGCAAGAAGACGATGCCGCCTGCGATATAGAGAAGCGATGGATTTTGACCGAGCTGGTCGATGACATCCTCCCCTAAATTGCCGTCTGAGACGGCACGGGTCACGATGATCCCGGTCGCCGTTGAAATCAAGAGTGCCGGGATTTGACTGACGAGTCCGTCACCGATCGTCATGAGCGAGAACGTCTCAAACGCCTCCCCGACCGGTAGTCCCATTTGAACGACGCCGATAATGATTCCGAAGATTAAGTTAATCGTCACGATGATGATGCCGGCGATAGCATCCCCTTTGACGAACTTAGATGCCCCATCCATCGAACCGTAAAAGTCGGCCTCGCTTTGAATTTTACGGCGACGCATCTGCGCTTCCTTGTCATCAATCAATCCGGAGTTCAAGTCAGCATCGATGGCCATCTGTTTCCCTGGCATCGCATCGAGTGTGAAACGGGCGGATACCTCAGATACACGCTCGGCACCTTTTGTGATAACGACAAACTGAATGATGACGAGGATCAGGAAGACGACGAATCCGACAAGAACATTTCCTCCGATGACGAAGTCACCAAACGTCGCAATGACTTCCCCTCCATACCCGTTCGAGAGAATCGAGCGGGTCGTCGATACGTTCAATCCGAGACGAAACAACGTCACGATCAATAAGAGAGAAGGAAATACGGAGAAGTCAAGCGCTTCTCTGGCATTCATCGCCACAAGTAAGATCATGATGGCGATTAAAATATTTACGATGATTAAAAAGTCTAATAAAAAGCCCGGTAACGGGATGATCAGCATGATGACAATCATCAAGACACCAATCAAAACTGCAAAGTCTTTTGCTTTTACTGCCAACACATACTCCTCCTCAAGACGGTTGCTTCATTTGATAGACGAACGCGAGCACTTCCGCGATTGCTTGGTAGAATGATTCGTCCACCACTTCTCCAATATCGATTTGTGCGTAGAGCGCACGTGCGAGCGGCTTGTTCTCGACAATCGCCACATCGTGCTCTTTTGCGACATCTCGAATATGAAAGGCGACTCGGTCGACCCCTTTTGCGACAACGAGCGGCGCAAAATCTTTCGTGTCATCGTAGCGGATGACGACCGCGTAATGGGTCGGGTTTGTGATGACGACGTCGGCATTCGGAATTTCTTGCATCATCCGTCGCATCGCCATTTCTCGTTGTTGCTGCTTAATCTTGGATTTGATGAGTGGGTCACCTTCCGAGTTTTTATACTCGTCTTTAATGTCTTGCTTTGACATTCGAATCGATTTTTCGAAATCAAATCGTTGATAAAAAAAGTCAAGCAATGCGAGTGCGAGCAAGGCGACACTTACCCAGAGCCCAAGCTCAATCGTGATACCCGCAAGCGCGACGATGGATTCTCGAATCTGCTCGACGGCCATACGGGACAATTCTTTTTGGTTTTGCCAAAGGACAGCGACAGCGGTTGTCAGGATAATCAAAAATTTGAATAAGGACTTTAAAAATTCGACGACCGCTTTCATGCTGACAATCCGTTTCACCCCTTTAATCGGGTCGATCCGTTCGAACTTTGGCTGGATTGCTTCCAAAGAAAAGAGCGTTCCAACTTGTAAATAGTTGATGAGAATCCCGAACACGACAGCGACGATGAAGAATGGAGCCAAAATCAATCCGACTCGAAGCATCAAGTCGATGACCATACCCGACATGCCCTCAGATACATTGAAGAGTAGATATTGCGGGCTAAGTAAATCTCCGATGAGTGATAGCAGCTGTTGCCCAATCATCGGTCCGAAGAAAGATAGCATGAGAAACATGGCAAAGAGTGCAAATGCCCCCGTCAAATCCGCTGATTTGGCGACTTGCCCTTTCTTTCGTGAATCCTCTCGTTTACGCGGTGTCGCTTTTTCTGTTTTTTCACCTGCAAAAAACTGCAAGTTGACCGATAAAGGATATAGAGGCTTCTTCATGAGGCATCTCCTAGTATGAGCATAAAGTCGTGCATCACATCTTGTAATAGCGGAATGAACTGACTAATACCCGTCAATGTCAATCCCATTAACAACACCATGACGGCAAATCCGGCAATGAGTTTAAACGAAAAGCCGATGGCAAAGATATTGAACTGCGGCGCCGATTTTGCTAAAAAACCAAGTGCCAAATCGACCAGCAGTAATGATGCCATCATCGGCAAAGCCAATTGTAAGGCGACCATCATCGTCATCGTAACGACTTTCACTGCCATCATGAGTGAAGCTTCCGTGAAGTTAATCATCGGTTGACCAGGTGGATAGATTTGAAAACTGTAATATATACCGTCAATCAGGAGTAAATGTAAATTACTCGTCAATAAAATGAACAGCGTAAAAATATAATAAAATCGTCCAATTAGTGGCGACTGTCCGCCAAACATCGGATCATATGCGGAAGCCATCGCCAAACCGAGTTGAAGATCGATGACTCCACCGGCAATCTGCGGAGCAAAAAAGAGAATATTAATCAATAGACCGAGTAACAGTCCAATCATGACTTCATAGACAACTTGCAGGACGAACGCATTCGTCATCACGATTGGCTCAGTCAATGTGAACATTGCGTAATACGCTAAAAACGCGCTGAATCCGACGCGATGCATAACCGGCAACTGCCTCGTCGAGAACAGAGGGACACTGACAAAAAAGCCAGAAAGTCGCGCAAACGTAAGACCGTACATACTGATGAAGTCGACCGCATTCATTTCGACGCAACCTCGACCATCAGCTCAAAAATCAGTCGCGTAAATCCTTCAATTTGTTGAAGCATCCATGGTCCGAAGATGACGAGACCGATGAAGACCGAAATGATTTTTGGAACGAACGAAAGCGTCTGTTCTTGAATTTGAGTCGTGGCCTGTAAAATCGAGATCACGAGACCGACAATCAGTGAAATGAGTAGCAATGGCATTGAAATTTTTAATAATGTCCACACACTCTCTGTTGCCAAGTAAATGACCATTTCTTGTGTCATGTCCGTTCCCCCTACATACTTCTAAGCAATGATTCCACAATTAAGTGCCAGCCATCGACCAATACAAATAACAATAATTTAAACGGCAATGCGATCATGACCGGTGGTAACATCATCATCCCCATCGACATGAGGACACTCGCAACGACCATATCGATAATTAAAAATGGCAAGAAAATCATGAATCCGATTTGAAAGGCTGTCTTCAATTCACTAATCGCATATGCCGGAACGAGCGCGAGAAGCGGTACGTCATCAAGTGATTCAGGCTGCTCGTAGTTCCCATACTTCAAAAAGAGTTGCAAATCTTCTTGTCTTGTATATTTCGACATGAATTCTTTCATCGTCCCGCTCGCTTCATCAAACGCTTCATCTTGAGAGATTTTATCATCGAGATAAGGTTTTAATGCGTTCTCATTCAAATCAGAGAGAACGGGAGACATGACGAACAATGTAATGAACAAGGCTAATCCGACAATCAACTGGTTTGGCGGTGTTTGCTGTGTACCGAGCGCCGGTCGAATGAAAGATAAGACGACGACGACACGTGTGAAGCACGTCATCAAAATTAAAAAAGATGGTGCAAGTGTCAATAACGTCAGTAAAATCAAGAGTTTGATCGATGTGGATGTACTGTCTGGTGTCTCTAAATTGATTAATTGCTCAAACGTTGTCATGACTTCTTCCTCACTTCTTCTAGTTGAGCAAGTTGTTTCTTAAAGGTATCCAAAAATGCATTCGAATTCGCCGTTCGGAGTGATAAAGGTTCCGACTGCTCCTCGTCCATCGCTTCCGCATCGAGTCGATCAATCAATTGAATCGATTCCCCGACGCCGAGGACATAGACTTGATCTCCAAGCTTCACGAGTTGGACGGAACGGTCTTTTCCGAGTGGGACTCCTCCGAGATGTTTCATATGCTGAGTCGCTTTCACACCTTGTGTTTTGGAACCGAGCCAACGCATCAAGACGATGAAACCGCCGACCACGACTACGAGACTCAACACGACTTTCACGCCATTCCCAATCGTTGACGCTGTCGTTGGAACGTTACTTTCCAATTCTTCTGTCTGTTTTTGCTCGAATTGTTGGTCTACGGTGGCGGCCTCAACCGTGGTCGGAATATAAAGACCGACCACGAGAAGAATAATCAACCACCATTTCTTCATTGTGCGACCGTTTTAGAAACCGCTTCGATGACGCGCTCTGCGTTGAACGGTTTGACGATGAAGTCTTTCGCACCTGCTTGAATCGCATCGATGACCATCGCTTGTTGCCCCATCGCTGAACACATGATGACTTTTGCGTTCGAGTCGAAACTACGAATCTCTTTTAATGCTGCAAGTCCGTCCATCTCCGGCATCGTGATATCAAGTGTGACGAGGTCCGGTGTGAGCTCACGATATTTCACGACCGCGTCAGCTCCGTTTTCTGCCTCACCTACTACGTCATATCCGTTCTTTGTCAAAATATCCTTGATCATCATACGCATGAACGCTGCGTCGTCTACTACTAATACTTTTGCACTCATTCTAATTTCCTCCTTAAACGATTCCAATCCGCTCATGCGGTTGAATAATTTCTGTTACACGTACCCCAAAGTTTTCTTCAATGACAACCACTTCTCCTCTAGCAATCCGCTGTTGGTTGACGTAAATATCAACCGGTTCACCTGCTAGCTTGTCGAGTTCGATGATTGAACCTTGTGATAGCTCGAGTACTTCCCGGACAGATTTTTTCGTTCTGCCTAGTTCGACGGTCACGTTCAACGGAACGTCATACAGTAATCCTAAGTTCGCCGGCACGGACTCTTGCGGAGCCGGTGATTGGAGCGGCATGAATTCTGCTTGGCTTACCGCGACCTCCGGCATCGATTTTTGCTTTTCCGGTTGTGCCTGTGGTTGTGCCTGTGGTTGCGCCTGTGGCTGAGGTTTCGGTGCCTCGGCTTTCGGCTGTTCTTTTACAGGCTCCACTGCCGTTTGTGCCTCACCGGTCGCTTTCATCAATTCGTCGACCAACTGTTTTCCAAATTGAATTGGTGCAATTTGAACAATTGTCGAGTCAATCAATGTACCGACTTTGAGATTGAACTCAATGAGCACCATCGTCTCCCAAAGTTCGAGGCGGTCGATAATGGTTTGATTTTTCGTCGCATCAAACACTTCGACAAGTGGTGGAGAGATGTCAATCTTCTTCGAGAATACTGTCGATAAAGATGTCGCGGCAGCACCCATCATCTGGTTCATCGCTTCTTGAACGGCCGATAAACGAATCTCATCAAGGCTTTCAGGATCGACGTTCTCTCCCGTCCCACCTAACATGAGGTCAGAGATGATGGCCGCATCTTCGCGAGTCAAGACGAGGACATTTTCACCCTTTATCCCTTCCGTGTACCCGACACGTAATGCCACATGAGGCGTCGGATAACGCTCACGCAACTCTTCGATTCTCACTTCACTGACAACCGGTGTCGTAATTTCTACTTTTTGTTGTAGCAACGTCGACAATGCCGTTGCTGAGTTTCCAAACGAAATGTTTCCGATTTCCCCAAGAGCATCGCTTTCCATCGAATCTAGGTGCTCTTCTTTTTCCGCCTTTGGCGTCGGCGTACTGTCGCTTGTCCCACGTAGTAACGCGTCAATTTCATCTTGTGACAGCATTTCACTCATTGCTCTTCCTCCTTCACACGGTGAAGCACCTGAACCGCCATCCGCTTCCCGCTCACACCGACTTGCCCTTTAAATACTTTATTCTCCCCTACCATGATAGATAAAGGTTCTTTCGCCACTTGATCAAGTGCCAAACAGTCCCCAACTTCAAGGTGCAACAGATCACCAAACGTGATTGTCGTTTCGCCTAGTAACGAGACGACCTCGACCGTCGAGTTCATCAACTGGGCTTTGAGTGGTTCTTTGCTTGACTCACTCGCATTACGACGATTCGCCTCCTGCATCCAGTAATGACTCGACAACTTCGACAAGACCGGTTCGATTGTCACGAATGGAAGACAAACGTTGATCGTTCCGCTCACTTCGCCGATCGTCACCCCGATCGAGATGAGGACGACCGTCTCGTTTGGTGAAACAAGCTGTAGAAACTGCGGATTCACTTCCACTGCAGACATTTCCGCCTTAATTTCCGCAATCGATTCCCACGCGTCTCCATACGTTGAGAAGGCACGCTTATATAATTGCGTTAGAATGCGCATCTCGATTTCTGTGAACGATTCAATTTTGTCCATCTCGACACCCGGACCGCCGAGTAGACGATCGAGCATCGCATAAGAAATGTTCGGATTGACCTCGATGATAAATCGTCCGTTTAACGGTGGCGCTTCAATCAAGTTGATCATCGTCATACTCGGAATAGAATGAATGAATTCATCGTACGGTAGTTGTTCGACCGAGTTGACGGAAAACTGAACATATGTGCGCAGTTGGGCCGAGAAGAACGTCGTTAACATGCGAGTGAAGTGCTCGTGAATTCGAGTCAAACTGCGAATCTGATCTTTTGAAAATCGGACGGCTCGCTTGAAGTCATATTGCCGAACTTTCTTTTCTTCCTCTTGCGCAAGAAAGGAATCCGCTTCGACATCCCCACTGCTTAGTGCAGATAGTAAGGCATCAATTTCTTGTTGAGACAGTACTTCTCCCATGATGCCACCTCACTGAATAATTTTCTTCGTCATATAGACGCGTTGGACTTCACCTTCTTCAAGCAGTCCATTAAGTTGTTCTCGTAGTGTCTGTTCAAACTTTTGCATATCTTCTTTTGTTGCTAACTGTGTTTTTGTCATCCCAGCCAAATCCCCGAGAATGACGTTGTGTACTTGGAATTTACGTAACTCTAGATTCTCCCTTGTTTCCAAAGAATCTGTGACAATCGTGAATTGAACGTTGATGAAACGCTCATCTTGAATGTTCGTCGTCATGTCATCGGTCGTGAAGCTTCGTTCCGCCAATTCTTCGGCAGTGACCGGTTTCGTTTTAGCGGTGACGTTATCTCCGAACACGTATTTATATGTCATGAAGCCGGCTCCGCCCATGACGAGTAGGACGACTAGTAAGATGATGACAACCTTCAGGCCGCCACCCTTTTTCTTCTCTTCTTCACTCATCTTCTTCACCTCTTGTGAACATCGTTCCGACTAAACCGATTGAGCGGTAAAAGGCTTCAGTTCGTTCAATGATTTGATCTTTCGTTTCTTTCACGAGATATGTTTTGCCATTAAACAATTGGATAATCGTGTCCGGTTCTGCTTTCACCGTTTCGATGAGCAAAGCGTTGAGCACGAATTCCTCACCCCGAAATGCCGTGACGCGAATCATCAGCGTTTCAAGTTGACGAGTTCTTGAAGAATCTCGTCTGACGTTGTAATAATTCGTGTGTTCGCCTGGAAACCACGTTGTGCCACAATCATTTCCGTAAACTCTTCAGAAAGGTCGACGTTCGACATTTCAAGAGCACCTGAAACGAGGTTACCTCGTCCTAAATCACCGGCTGCCCCGATGAGTGGGTCTCCTGAGTTTTGAGATTGTAAGAAGTTGTTAGCACCGACTTTCGATAAACCAGCATTGTTGCTGAAGTTTGCCGTCACAATATAGCCTGCTGTCTGAAGTGCACCGGCTGCATCGACATAACTGACTTGACCGTCTTTTCCAATCGACAATGAACGTGCATCTGTCGGAATTGAAATTTTTCCGTATGCCGTTGAACCTGCCACGACGTCAGGAATATTCCCAGTCAAGTTAGGAGCAGGTAGGTTAGCAGCAGGTTTTGCACCCGTTCCTAATAAGTACGTTCCTTCACCTGTTACCAAGTCACCGTTATTGTCCGTATAAAAGTTACCAGCACGTGTGTACTGTGCTTGTCCGTTGACGATTGTGACGAAGAAGCCCTCACCGGAGATACCGACGTCTAACGCACGTCCCGTATTTTGCATCGCTCCTTGGTTGTAAACGTTATCGACCGTTGCCATCGTGCCACCAAGACCGACCTCTTTCGGGTTAATTCCTCCGGCCGTCGCTCCGTTCCCGCCTGAAGCACTACCGACTTGTTGACTGACGAGGTCTTTAAACGTGACACGACCCTTTTTGTAACCGAACGTGTTGACGTTGGCGATGTTGTTCCCGACGACGTCTAGCTTAGATTGAAAGTTCTTCAGTCCACTGATCCCTGAGTACATTGCTCTTAACATAATAATTTCCCCCTATGCTTATTTGATGGAAGTGATATCGTACACGCTAACGGATGTGCCGTCTTCAAGGTCGGCCATGTATCCAGTTAAATCAGATCGTGAAATCGAGACGACACGGCCTGAGCCTTTTGTCGTTTCTTCACTCGATTCCGAACTGTAGTCAATCGTTTTACCAATCATGCTACTGAATTCAGAAATCGAGGCCATATGACGGTCAACCAATACCGAATCGAGTTGTTTCGAAATCGTTTGCATTTGTTCTAGTGAAGAAAATTGCGCCATCTGAGCGATGAACTCACGGTCTTCCATCGGTGACATCGGGTCCTGGTTCGCGATTTGAGCGAGCAGCAACTTCATAAACATGTCTTTGTCATATTGATTCGTCGCTTTGGGAAGCGACTGGTCTGGCAATGTAAAATCATTCGTCTTCGGTTGGATGCTCGTCATCTTCAGACCCTCCTTTTGGTTGTTCCTGCGGTTGCTCCTGTTCCGGTTGCTCGGAACCGTCTGGCATCGTCGATTTCGCATCGAGTGCTTGTTGTGTCAAGTTGACCTCGACACGAACGTTTTGGGAATGAGGCGTAAGCGTTTGCTGCAACTGCTGGACTTGTGACTGAATCAGTTGCTTCGCCTCTTGATTGCTTGCGAACAACTTCACGACAAGTTCCCCGTTCTGCCGTTCTAGCTTGACGACGAGTTCTCCTAGCTGTTCTGGATAAAGTCGTACCGTAAACACTTTCGATCCATCCGCTCCACTTTGAAATGGTGCTTTTTGAAGTGCTGCCTCAATCCTTGCCTGTAAGTTTTCAGGTAAGGAGCCCTTTGAGGCATACATGACCGTCTCTACATCAATTTGTGGTCGTGACCAGTTCAAGCCTTTCGGTAACCAATCCACGTTAATTGGTTGAGGGAGCGTTTTCGCCACTTTCACGGTTTCAACTTGTGATAGAACGGGAACTTCCTTCATATTGCCGGCTGGTCCATCAAACTGTGCGATCACCCGTTGAATCGTTTGGATCTGCTTCCCAAGTTCTTGATTCGGGACAGCATGTGTCATATGACTTTTCGCAGACGGATCTGCCTGTTGAACGATGCCACTACTTGAACCAGTTGTCTGAGCAAGCACAAGCGGCGCATCCTCAGCATTGCTAGACGGCATGGACAAGTGCCCGAGTACGCCTACATATGCATCCATAAACGTCCGATATGCATCTTGCGGAAGTGATTTGAGCCATTTCAAAGTTTCAGGTTTTTGAAACCATGTCTCAAGTTCCTGCGCCACTTTTTCGAGGTCGACGAGTTCTTCAGATAATGCGCCTTCTTCAAGTTGAGGAAGCTCTGTTTGCTCCCCGGAGCCTTGCATTGGGGCAAGCATGGCGGATAAGAGGCTTAAAAAACCGCCTGCCCCCTGTGATTCGCCTTCCGTTACTCCGGTACGAGTCGTTGAACCTTGAATGGCTTGAGTTAGTAACGCAATATTCAATGTGGGTCCTCCCTTCTCATGTTCATTGGAGAAGCTGCGTCACAACCGCAGCCTGTTGTGCATTCATCCGCCCTAAAATATCCGCCTGTTGCTTTGGTGATAGTTCTTTCAACAGTTCGGCCACTTGGGGACTCTCTAGTTCTCCCATGATGGCCGCCGCCTGTTTGGCAGACATCTCTTCATACACACTGGAAATGTCAGATGAATTTTCCTCTTCCGTTGTGGCCGCTGCAAGTTCGGAGACGAGACGGTCACGTTCTCGAATTAAATCGGTGATCTCTTCTTGTCTCGCTTTCACTTCATTCGTCAGTTCCACATTTTCATTTCGCAGTTTTTCAATCTCACTATTTGCGGCTTTCAACCGGTTCGTGGCGTCACTGTCGATGCCTGTTACGTTCACTTTCGCCTCAGACGACTCAGGCGTTTCTGATGAGCTTTCTTCCTCGCTAACTGGTAGGAACGGTACAGATAGAAGTGGACGATCCATCGCATAGTTCATGACGACCATTCCGCCGACTAAAATGAAGATTGCCGGGATGAGGACTAACGCCACAATCATTTGTTTGCCTCGTTTATTGTTCTCTTTTGCCATGCTACTTCCCTTTCCCATGATGAATCACAGCGAGTTCGTCCATCATTAATTGCTCTGTGAGTTTTGCCGCTGTCATCTCTTGTAAACTGACCTTCTCATGTAGCGTCACATATTTCTTTTCTTCCACTACTTTCCCAAGCAGTCTTTCTTGCGATGCGTGATAACGATTGCGGGCTTGTTGGACGACGAGCTGTTGCGTTTCGATTTGACGTTTCACTTGCTCACGTGTTTTTTCTCGGTACTGAGACATGAGTAAATCAATATGCCCTTGCTGTTCATCTTGATGCTTAATCAATGACTCATACATGAGGAGAAGGTCATACAACGCTTCCATTTCCGTTTCAAGTTTCGCCTTGAAGCCTCTAACTTCTGAAGCCGCATCTTCCTTCTCATGTTCAGCAATTGGCATGATTCGTTCTAGAATGAGTCTGTTCATGATTCACCTCGCGCGATGTGTGACAAATGAGTCATCGTTTGTTGGAATGCGGCGTCTTCTTCAATCGATTGCTTTAAAAATGTCAATAAGTATGGATACTTCTCGATTGCGGTGTCAATCGCCGGATTCGACCCTTTTTTATATGCGCCGATGTTAATCAAGTCCTCGGCATCGATATATGTCGCCAGCCAACTTCGAAACGTTTGTGCCGCTTCACGATGTGATGGCGAGGCGATTTGGTTCATGACCCGACTGATTGACTTCAAGACATGGATGGCAGGAAACTGTCCACGGTTTGCAAGCGCGCGGTCCATGACAAAGTGTCCATCTAATATCCCACGCACCGCATCGGCAATCGGTTCGTTCATATCGTCACCATCGACGAGAACCGTATAAAATGCTGTAATCGATCCGGTCGCCGCCGTCCCGCTTCGCTCTAACAATTGCGGGAGCATCGCAAAAACAGACGGTGTATATCCTTTCGATGTCGGTGGTTCTCCCGTCGCGAGACCGATTTCTCGTTGAGCCATTGCAAAGCGTGTCACCGAATCCATCATAAGCACTACTTCTTTGCCTTGGTCACGAAAGTATTCGGCGATTGCGGTTGCGGTATAGGCTCCTTTCAATCGGACGAGCGGGGGTTGGTCGCTCGTCGCCACTATGACGACAGATCGGGCCATTCCTTCTGGACCGAGCTCTTTTTCAATGAACTCCTTTACTTCCCGACCACGTTCCCCAATCAAAGCAATTACATTAATATCTGCTGAAGAGCGTTTGGCAATCATGCCGAGTAACGTGGATTTACCCACCCCAGAACCGGCAAACAAACCGACACGTTGCCCTTTTCCTACAGTCAGGAGACCATCGATCATACGAACACCCGTCGACAACGTATCTAAAATCCGAGGACGATTCAACGGGTTTGGCGGTTTGCGTTGGACATCATACCGCTTACCTGTTACAAGTCTCTCACCTGACAAAGGTCGTCCTAGACCGTCGAGCACTTGTCCAATCAGTTCCTCACCGACCGGGACTTGGAGCATCTTCCCGGTCCCTTTCACTAAACAACCCGGTGCAATCTGTGTTGTTTCACCGTATGGCATGAGAAGGACGCGCTCTTCATTAAAGCCCACCACTTCCGCTTCGACCGACTCATTCGAAGGGAGCATGATGAAACATCGCTCCCCGACAAACGCACTCGGTCCATTTGACTCGATCATCAACCCTACGACCCGACAAACTCGCCCGATTTTGCGAGTGAACTCGCCATCTGTAGACTGTTTGATCGTATCGATGACCTGCTCAATAAGCGCCATCCGCTAAAACCTCCTCGATTTTGGCTTGGATTCGTTCAAAACTGTAGGATAAATCCATTTCACTTCCTCGATGTGGGGATTCAATGCGCACGGACGTTTCATCTAAAGAGCTGTCTCCCCGATATTTCAAAGGTGGTGTCTCATCATCACGCCACAACGATTCAAATCGCTGAATCGAAGCAAGACGTGTGGGATGAACGAAGATCGTTAACGCTTCCGCATCAATGAGTTGCGCCATCTGTTCTTGAATCATCGCCGCGAACAGCGCCTCATCTTTTCGAACAAGGTCCGTCGTCACTTGCGCACTTATTGCAATCGCAAGGTCAATGAGTTGTACTTCCGCCTGTTTCCATTTTTCTTGGAACAGTTGTTCGAGTTCAGTGGAGACCGAGTTCAGGCGTGTCGTGACGTCTTCAAATTCGGCATATCCATCTTGTCTTCCTTGGAGTAGACCCGCTTCATAACCTTCTAATCGAGCCTGTTCATACGCTTCTTGTTTGAATCTTTCGAGTTGCTCGATTTCTGTCTGTTGAAACTGTTGGAACGCTTCTGCATCCTGTCTTAATTTCTCATAACGCGACTCGATGACTTGATGATGGTCGATGCCATCAGTCGGGTCAGGAATGGATGTTTCCAATCGTTTTGATTCGATTCGCTGTGGAATATGCGATGTCGCGCGTTGACGTTTGATCACATTAGACAACGATGTCATCTCCTCCACCTCGACTGATCACGATCTCACCGACGTCTTCTAGGCGACGAATGATTCCGACGATTCGGCTCTGTGCTTCTTCGACGTCACGCAATCGAACAGGTCCCATAAATTCCATATCTTCTTTGAACGTTTCGACCATCCGTTGAGACATGTTCTTGAAGATGATTTGTTTCACTTCTTCTGACGACACTTTGAGCGCAAGCAACAAGTCGTCGTTCGCCACTTCGCGAATGATTCGTTGAATCGCGCGTGAATCGAGTGTGACGATGTCCTCGAAGACAAACATACGCTTCTTGATTTCTTCTGCGAGTTCAGGATCTTCGATCTCGAGAGCGTCAAGAATGGTACGTTCTGTCGTACGATCGACCCCATTCAACACTTCGACGACCGCCTCGATTCCACCCGACTGGGCATAATCTTGCATATCCGTCTGCGAGAGGTTCTTTTCAAGGATTTGTTCGACTTCATGAATGACATCCGGATTGAGTCGGTCCATCGTCGCAATCCGTTTCGCAACTTCTGATTGAATCTCAGGAGGAAGTTCCGATAAGATTTGCCCTGATTTGACCGGCTCCAAGTGAGCCAAAATTAGAGCGATCGTCTGTGGATGTTCGTTTTGAATAAAGTTCAGCAACTGTTTCGGGTCGGCCTTTCGAGCAAACTCGAACGGTCGAACTTGTAAAGTCGACGTCAACCGATGAATCAATGCCATCGCTTTCTCTTCGCCGACCGCTTTTTCAAGAACTGTTTTGGCAAAACCAATCCCACCCTGGGTAATGTAGCTCTGAGCCATCGCAAGTTCGTGGAACTCACCGAGAATGCTCTCTTTTTCTTCTGGAGACACCTTTTTGAGCGCTGAGATTTGAAGCGTCAACTGTTCCATCTCTTCTTCCGAAAGATGTTTATAAACATTCGCTGCCACTTCTGGACCTAATGAGATCATGAGCATTGCTGCTTTTTCTCGATTCGATTGTTTGGCATAGTTCACGTTACTCACTCCTCAGACATCCAAGTACGAAGTAGTTTAGCAAACTCTTCTGGATTACTTTCAGCTAATTTTTCTAACTGTTTCTTCTTCACAGCCCCTTCGCCTCGTTCCTCGAGGTCTAGGTCAGGTACTTCATCTTCGTATGGAACTTCCCACTCGTTCGTCTCTTCCACCACTTCTTGTTTGCGTCTACGCATTGCGAAGAAGATTAAAGCAAGCAAGACGACTGCTCCGGCTGCTGAAGCGTACATCCACCATGGTGTAGGCTGTTCTGTCGTTGCCACCTCTTCTGCCTCAGCGAACGGTCTCGAAACAACGACTACTTTTTGTTCAAGCTCCGCATCTGTGATGGCTTCATCCGTTTTCGCTAGTGATGTTCGAATGATGGAATACATCATCGTCTCCAGGTCACCTTCAAGCTGTGGGTCAATACTCGTCGCACCGTCTGGTGGTTCTACAATTAATTGCACCCCAAGGTCGCGGATGGTGTACGGTGCATTTTGAATCTGTTTCGTAATGCGATTCACTTCATAGTTGATGATTTCATGATTTTTTTCACTTTCTTCTGTGCTGTCACCTGTAGCAGCAGGGAAGTTGATCGTGTCATTCTCACCGGTCCCAGTCGCTTCTGTCGCCGTTCCCGTACCGCCCGTATACGCCTCTGCAATTCGTTCAGCCGACGTCACGATACCTTCCATGTTTTCTTCATTGACTGGCGTAACAAGGTTTTGTTCTTCGGCCGTCTGAGTCGTATCAATATCTGCTGTGACAGAGACAAGAACGCTTCGTTCACCAAGAAGAACAGATAACATCTGCTGAATTTGTTGACGGACGTCTTTTTCAACTTGACGTTTCAGTGCCAACGGATCAGTGGAAGAGCCACCAGCCACAACGGTTTGATCAAGGTCATAATACGTAAAGTATTGGTCCATGATTGAGATGTTCTCAGGTTTTAAGTTCGGGACACTTTTACTGATCAAATGGTAAAGACCTTTGACCGTGTTTGGTTCTAGATTCGTTCCTGCTCCGATATTTAACACGATCGAGGCTGTCGGCTCACCTTGGTCTTCCGCTAAAAAGACTGACTTCTCAGGAAGCGAGATGATGACTTTCGCTTGGTTGATTCCTTCGATTTGAGTAATGAGCCGCTCGAGTTCCGTCTGCATCGCACTTCGTTCAATGACCGCCATTTCTCGGTCTGTTGTTCCGAAACCAGCATTTTCACTGAAGAAACTATAGTCAATCGACCCGGATTTTGGAATCCCGGCCGCGGCAAGGCTCACTTTCAATTGGTCGACCATTTCATTTGGCACATATACACTGACCCCGTTCGAAGTCGCTTTAATTTCCGACTTCACACCGTCCGCTGTCAGTTTCTCTGTCACTTCCCCCGCTTCTTGTGCGGATAAGTTCGTGTACAAAGGTGCCATATTTGGTCGTGCAAGGAAGAAAGTGAGTAAGAGTGCCGCGATTAAAATGACCGCGATGGAAATACCCCAAACGAGTTTTCGCTTCTTTGGCATCGATTTCAGCCCATCGGTCATTGATTTGAATCGTTCTTTTAATTGTTCATTCATCGCAACTTGTCATCCTCTACAATTAAACTTGCATTCGCATCATTTCTTGATAGGCTTCAACAGCCTTGTTCCTCACCTCGATGGCAAGTTGCATCGCAATCGACGACTCTTCACTTTGGATCATAACTTGATGAAGGTCAGCTTTCCCGACAGCTAAATCTTGACGGGCTTGACTCGTTGCTTGTTGTGTCTCGTTCAACGCATTCATCGCTTCATTCAAATATGACCCAAATTGAGATGGGTTCGTTTTGTTCATTGATGGCGTGATCTCTGGGCTCATCAATTGAATCGGATTAATTTGCATCTTTCGTCACTCCTTATCCTTTTCCAATCTCCATCGCTTTGACGAGCATCGCTTTTGATGCGTTCATCGCGGCAATATTTGCTTCGTAAGAGCGGGTCGCACCCATAAGGTCGACCATTTCTTTGAGTAGATCAACGTTCGGCATTTGAACATACCCCCGCTCGTCTGCATCAGGATGACTCGGATTGTAGGCAAGCTTATACGGCGCATCGTCTTCAATGATTTGAGCTACCTGGACCCCACCATTGACGGCGTTTAACTGTTTACGGAAAGGTGCTTCCTGTAACACCGTCATCTTTCTCGTATACGGTTGCCACTCCCCATCGACAAGTTTCCCTCGAGTCGTCTGGGCGTTGGCGATGTTCGCCGATACGGTATCCATTCTTAAACGTTGAGACGTTAAGGCAGTAGCTGAAATATGAAAACTATCAAACATTCCCATCGATTAACGACCTCCTCGAATAACAGTTTTCAATCCACCTAGCCTACGATTTAATTGCTCCATCATCGCCTCATACTGGAGTTGATTACGTGCCAATTCACTCATCTCATAATCTAAGTCGACGTTGTTGCCGTCACTTCGCATCGCCCCACCTGCCCGATCGACGACAGTAGATTGCATCGAATCACTCGGGCGCCCACCTTGGAGCTTCAGTCGCATTTCACTTTGGAGCGTCTGTTCAAATACGGCTTGCTTCGCTTTAAAGTTTGGCGTATCGATATTCGAAAGATTATGACTAATCACTTTTTGATTGAGGACTGCATGATTGACGGCTTGCTTGAGTAATTGATAGTCACTACCAATCCAATTCACGGCGTTCACTCGCTTTCATATACTCATTACTGATATATACCTGATTTGGAAATTCTACTATTTCATTGAAACAAATCTGTAACAGTTCTGAAAGATATTTTTTAAAACATAGGTAAATGGCTTCGCATCTTTTTGTCGAATTAACGACAAATTCTGAAAATGATTACTTTTGCACTAAAAAAAACCGCTTCTTCAATGAAGAAAGCGGTTTTTTAGGAACAAAGTCCCTTTTTATAGTGTTTTCAATGGAAAATACACATCTAAAGTTGTGTTTCAGTTTGATTTCAGTTTTTGCAATTCAAACAAGAAGTTATCATTTAATATCTTGATATACGTTCCCTTCATTCCTAATGAACGTGATTCAATGACACCTGCACTTTCTAGTTTCCGAAGTGCGTTCACGATAACAGAACGTGTGATTCCCACACGGTCGGCAATTTTGGAAGCAACTAACAACCCTTCGTTTCCGCCGAGCTCTTCGAAAATGTGTTCAATCGCTTCAAGCTCTGAATACGACAATGAATTGATTGCCATTTGAACGACAGCTTTTTTACGGGCTGACGTTTCTGCTTCTGCCGCCTTCTCACGAAGGATCTCCATGCCAACGACCGTCGCACTATATTCTGCGAGGACGAGGTCATCTTCTGTGAACTCGTTAGCCAATCGACCTAACACGAGCGTCCCAAGACGCTCACCACCACCGATGATTGGGACAATCGTCGTCTTTGAGTTGAGGAACAAATCGTGGTTCTCTACAGGGAACGCTGTATACTCGCTGTCAATATCGATGTTCGCTGTCGTTTCTTTCACATTGAACAAGTTTGATGCATATGGTTCTGGGAACTGTCGGTCAACGAGAAATGCCTTCATGCGGTCATTCTCAATCTGTTGTTTGATCGCAAAGCCAAGTAGGCGACCACGACGGCTCACGATAAACGTATTGGATTCAAGCACTTCACGCATTTTATCCGCCATTTCTTTAAAATCAACGTGCGCACTCGCTTCTTGTTGAAGCATCGTGTTTAATTGGCGAGTTTTGTCTAGTAAATTCATAATGTCTATTTCCTCCCTGTATGTGCATACAGAATCTTATAAAATATATTGGCTGAGGTCTCGGTCATCCGCGATCGACCCAACTTTAGCTTGTACATAAGCGGGAGTGATTTCCACGCTTGTTTGCGGCATATCTGCCGCCTCAAATGAAAGATCTTCTAACACGCGTTCCATAATAGTATAAAGGCGACGCGCGCCGATGTCATCGGTCTCACGATTGACATGTGTCGCAATTTTTGCGATTTCTTCAATCGCTTCATGCGTGAATCGAACCGTGATTTCTTCCGATTCCAATAATGCGGTATATTGTTTGATTAACGCCTGAGATGGTTCTGTCAAGATTTTGACGAAGTCCTCTTCCGTCAAGCTGTTCAATTCGACACGAATCGGGAAGCGACCTTGCAACTCAGGAATCAAATCAGACGGTTTGGCCATATGGAACGCTCCAGCTGCAATAAAGAGAACATGATCGGTTTTGACCGGTCCGTACTTCGTGACGACCGTTGACCCTTCGACAATCGGAAGGATATCGCGCTGCACGCCTTCACGAGAGACACCAGCATGGTCTTGCGACTTCGTTGCAATCTTATCGATTTCATCAACGAAGATGATGCCCATCTGTTCACTACGTTGCACCGCTTCATCATGTACTTCGTTCAAATCCAGAAGATTTTCAGCTTCTTCCGCAATGAGAAGCGGTCTCGCTTCACGGACGGTCAACTTCCGTTGCTTCCGTTTCTTCGGAACGATTTGTCCGAGCATATCTTGAAGGTTCGATAACCCTTCCATTCCTTGCCCTTGGAACAAATCCATCGTTTGCTTTTCTTCTAGTTCAACTTCGATGACTCGGTCTTCTAGTTCTCCGAGCTCGAGAAGACGGCGAAGCTGTGCCCGGTCATTCTTTGACGTATCCGTTGTCGATTCAGGCTGTTGTGTCTGCCCACCGAACAACGCCTCGAACGGGTTTGATGCACTTGGTGTCGCTTTCGCTTTCCCTTGTAAGGCATCTAGCAATCGTTCTGTCGCTGCTCGCTCTGCCGGCTCCTTCACGTCTTCTTTCTTCTCTTCTTTCACGAGACGAACGGATGCTTCGACGAGATCTCGTACCATCGACTCGACGTCACGACCGACGTAACCGACTTCCGTAAATTTCGTCGCTTCCACTTTGACGAACGGCGCCCCGACCAACTTCGCTAAACGACGTGCGATTTCGGTTTTCCCGACCCCAGTCGGTCCGATCATCAAAATGTTTTTCGGTGTGACTTCATCACGAAGGTCTGCACTTAATTTCTGACGACGATAACGATTACGCAATGCAATCGATACAGCTCGTTTGGCGTCCTTCTGACCGATTACGAACTTGTCCAGTTCCGATACGATTTGTCTTGGTGTCAACTCTCGATTCATTCAGCATCGCCTCCGATCGTTTCTACAATGACTTGATCATTCGTATACACGCAAAGCTCACCGGCAATCTCGAGAGCGGCTCGTGCGATTTCTTCCGCTGACTTCTCAGCGGAATGGCGGACGAGTGCACGCCCTGCTGCGAGTGCATAATTACCACCCGAACCGATTGCAAGGATCCCGTCATCCGGCTCAATCACTTCTCCATTCCCAGAGACGAGCAGTAAATGGTCAGCATCCATCACAATCAATAGCGCCTCGAGTTGCCGCAAGATTTTATCCCCGCGCCACTCTTTGGCAAGCTCGACCGCGGCACGCGGTAAGTTACCGTTATACATTTCAAGTTTCGATTCAAACTTTTCAAACAATGTGAAAGCATCGGCTACACTGCCTGCAAAACCGGCAACGACTTTCCCGCCGTATAAGCGTCTGACTTTCTTCGCTTTGTTTTTCATGATGACGGCATTCCCGAATGTGACTTGGCCATCTCCACTCATCGCGCATTGGCCATTGTGTCGAACTGCAAAAATCGTTGTTGCATGAAACATATCGTAACCTCCTACTTTCTTGGATGTGTCGCTTGATAAATCGAACGTAATCGTTCAGTCGATACGTGGGTATAGCGTCCGGTCGTCGACAAGGACTCGTGACCGAGCAACTCTTGGACAGCGCGCAAATCCGCTCCCCGCTCCAATAGGTCCGTTGCAAAGCTATGTCGCAACGAGTGCGGGGTCAACGGCTTATGTACCCCACTGTCTTTTCTCAAACGCTTCATGACATACCGAATTTGGTCTGTTGTCATCCGATTCCCTTTTTGACTCAAAAATAATGCGCTTTCCGTCGGGAGTCCGACGTCTTTCCGTGTTTCTACATAGCGCTTCAATGCTTGTACGGCATATTGACCGATTGGAACGTACCGTTCTTTCTTTCCTTTCCCCATCACATGGACGAAAGATAAGACATCGTCAAAGGAAGACAGGTTCATCCCACAAAGCTCTGCGACGCGAATGCCCGTTCCGTACAACACCTCAACGATGGCGACGTCTCTCGCCTGTAAATAAGGGTCGTCTTGCATAGAAGCCGCCTCTAACAACCGTTCGACTTCGGACGGGACGGCGAACGTCGGCAAGGTCTGTCGCTTTTTCGGTGAAGTCAGGTCGTGGAACAAGGGCTCTCCCCCATGCTCTCTCGCCATATATTTCCCGAACTGTTTGAGGCAAGATACTTTCTGGGACACTGTAGACGCGGCCAATTGTTTCTCATAAAGGACATATAAATAACGCCGCGCCGTCTGTGCATCATAGGGATCTTGATGCGTCGATTGGCAATATGCGGCGTACTGGTCGAGCGTTTGCTCGTAGGAGCGTTTCGTATGAGGAGACAGTCGACGTTCAATTTGGCAGTAGCGTAAAAATGATTGTCGATCCTCTAAGAATCCCATTTTATCGCCTCCTCGATGACACGTAAAAACGCATGTTCTCGTCAAATCGAAATTAGCATAGCATACAGAATGTATGGTGACAATAGATAGTCGTTCAATAATCTGAAAATTTTCAAAGTATGAAACAAAATACACAATTGAAACTTTATTTCAAAACAAAAGAGCCAAAAACTGGCTCTCCTGTTCAAAGGTCCTTAAATTGTTGAATCGTTTCTAAAGCACGGTTGGCGTAACGCTCGTACCGTTCTTGTTTTTTCATTTTCTTCGGAGCGTCCTCTAAAGATGGGACCAATCCAAAGTTCGCATTCATCGGCTGGAAGTGCTTCCCGTCTGCCGTCGTGATGTAGTGCGCCATCGAACCGAGCATCGTTTCACGTGGTAAGACGACGAGCTCTTCTCCTGCGATCATCTTCGCTGCATTGATTCCCGCCAACAATCCTGACGCTGCTGACTCCACGTATCCTTCTACACCCGTCATCTGACCAGCAAAGAATAATGTGTCACGCGTGCGCGCCTGATACGTCGGTTTCAACAAGCTCGGCGAATTGATGAACGTGTTACGATGCATGACACCGTATCGAACGATATCTGCATTTTCAAGTCCAGGGATGAGGCGGATGATACGCTTCTGTTCGCCCCACTTCAAATGCGTCTGGAAGCCGACCAAGTTATAAAGCGTTCCTGCCGAGTTGTCCTGACGAAGTTGAACGACCGCATACGGACGTTTGCCCGTCTTCGGATCTTCTAGACCGACCGGCTTCATCGGTCCGAAGAGAAGTGTCTTCTTCCCACGCTGGGCCATGACTTCAAACGGCATACAACCTTCGAAGTAAATCTCTTTTTCGAACTCTTTTAATGGAACGACTTCCGCCTTGATCAATTCCTCGTAAAAGACGTCAAACTCTTCTTCTGTCATCGGACAGTTCAAGTAAGCGGCTTCACCTTTATCATAGCGCGACTTCAAATACACTTTATCGCGATCGATCGTATCGCCATCTAGGATTGGAGCGGCTGCATCGTAGAAGTAAAGATAATCTTCCCCTGTGAACGCTTTGAGCGATGCCGATAAATCCGGAGACGTCAATGGCCCTGTCGCGACGATGACGATCCCTTCAGGAATTTCTTTTAATTCCTCGGTATGCACCGTGACGTTTTCATGGTTCTTCAACTTCTCAGTGATGAATCCAGCAAACTCATGACGGTCAACAGCAAGGGCGCCACCAGCTGGGACGCTTGCCGTGTCTGCCGCTTTCAAGATGAGTGAGTCAAGTGTACGCATCTCTTCTTTCAAGACGCCGACCGCGTTTTGAAGGCCGTTCGCCCGAAGCGAGTTCGAACAAACGAGCTCCGCGAATTGATCCGTGTGGTGCGCCGGTGTTTGACGGACCGGTCTCATTTCATACAAATCTACTTGAATGCCGCGCTTGGCGAGTTGCCAAGCCGCTTCGGAACCGGCCAAACCGGCTCCGATTACAGTTACACGTTGTTGCAACATTAATCCTCCTCTTGCTGATGTACCTCGGTATGGGTACATTTCGTACATTGATATTTCACGCCGTCTTTAATTTTCTTCTCGACCATCAAACTGTCGCATACTGGGCACGGTTTCGCAACCGGTTTATCCCATGAGACGAACTCACATTCTGGATAGTTCGAGCAGCCATAGAAGAGGCGACCTTTTTTACTACGACGTTCCACGATTTGTCCGTCCTTACAGTCTGGGCAAGGGACACCAATCTCAACTTGAACTGGTTTCGTGTTCGTACAGTTCGGGAAATTCGAGCAAGCCATAAACTTACCGTATCGACCCATCTTGATGACCATCGGTGAACCACAAACTTCACAATCGATTCCCGCAGGCTCATCTTTCACTTCAATCTTTTCGATTTCTTCTTCGGCACGCTTCAAGCGTTTCTCAAATGAACGATAGATTGGGGCGACGACTTCTGTCCACTCCACTTCTTTATGCTCAATCGAGTCAAGGAGCGTTTCCATATCGGCCGTGAACTGGACGGTGATGAAGTCATTGAAATATTCATCAATCATTTCAATGACGAGTTCCCCGAGCTCTGTCGGAAGGAACTTCTTCTCTTCTAAGACGACATAACCACGACGCTGAATCGTGTCGAGTGTCGGCGCATACGTTGACGGGCGACCGATACCGAGCTCTTCCATCGCGCGGACGAGTCGTGCTTCCGTGTAACGCGGCGGTGGTTGCGTGAAGTGTTGCTTCGGCTCAATCGCTTCAAAGCTGACCGTATCTTCGACTTCAAGAGGTGGTAGTAAGCCTTCTTTCTCTTGGTTCGTGTCCTCGATATCATCATCTTTCGATTCGATATACACTTTCATGAAACCTGGGAATTTGACGGTCGAACCATTCGCACGGAAAATCATCCCGTTCGACTCTACATCGATCTTGACGGTATCGAGTACAGCTGGTGCCATTTGGCTCGCAATCAAACGTTCCCAAATCAATTTATAAAGGCGTAACTGGTCACGAGACAAATAAGGTTTTAAAGAAGCAGGGTCGCGGAGTGCCGAAGTCGGTCGAATCGCTTCGTGCGCATCTTGTGCGTTGGCCGCTTTCTTTTCCTTTTGCTTCTGTGAGGCGACGTATTCTTCACCGAATGTCGATTCGATGTATTCTTTCGCCTCTCCCTTCGCCAAGTCCGAGATTCGTGTCGAGTCTGTACGCATATACGTAATCAAACCGACCGTTCCCTCTTTCTTACCGAGGTCGATTCCTTCATATAATTGTTGGGCGAGCATCATCGTCTTTTTCGCACGGAAATTCAATTTACGTGCCGCATCTTGTTGCAACGAACTTGTCGTGAACGGCAACGAAGCGTTGCGTTTACGTTCTTTCTTCGTCACATCGATGACTTTGAATTCGTCGTTGATGGCATCCAGGACGGCTTGAGCGTCTTCTTCCGACTTCAATTCCATCTTTTTCCCATCTTTTCCGTAAAATGAAGTCTCGAACGTTTCCCCGTCATGATTTAAGTCGAGCTTGATCGTCCAATATTCTTCTGGGTCGAACGCGTTGATCTCGCGTTCACGGTCGATGATCATCTTCACGGCAACCGACTGAACTCGTCCGGCAGATAGTCCTTTTTTGACTTTCTTCCATAATAATGGACTCATCCCGTATCCGACGAGACGGTCTAAAATCCGTCGCGCTTGTTGCGCATCGACGAGGTCGTGATTGATTTTACGTGGATGTTTAAATGATTCTTTGATTGCATCTTTTGTGATCTCGTTAAAGACGACGCGACATTCAGTCGTTTCATCTACGCCGAGTGCGCGAGCCAAATGCCAGGCAATCGCTTCCCCTTCTCTGTCGGGGTCGGCTGCGAGAAAGATTTTTGTGGCTTTTTTCGCCGCTGTCTTCAATTCTTTCAATACGGGTCCTTTACCACGGATGGTAATATACTTCGGTTCAAAGTCGTGTTCGACGTCTACACCGAGTTGACTCTTCGGTAAATCGATAACGTGTCCCATCGAAGCTTTGACCATATAATTCGGACCTAAATAACGTTTAATTGTTTTTGCTTTCGCAGGTGACTCAACGATCACCAAATATTTTGCCATACATCTGCTCCCCTTTTAGAGGTCATTTAAATCCCTACCATAATATTCATGTTCTCACCGGTTTGTCAACGTACAATCCTGAGATCTCGAATAATTTGATCGGAATTCGTCAATGGAATCGCGCCTTCTTCAATCAATCGATTCGGTCCTTCCGCTAATGGATCAAGCGGTGAACCGGGTACGGCGAACACCGTCTTTCCCTGCTCTAGCGCGTGTCCGACCGTATTCATCGTTCCGCTCTTTCGTCTCGCCTGTAAGACAACGAGCGTGTCACCGAGACCGCTCACCAATCGATTTCTTTCCAAAAATTGAAATTTTTGAACAGGTGTGTTCGGGGCATACTCACTTAAGAGAATCCCTTGCTTCGGAATCCGTAAGAGCAACTGTCGATTCGCTGCTGGATAGAGGTTGTTCAGTCCAGCTCCGAGCACCGCCACGGTCGGACGATGTTTATTTAACGCGTGTGCGTGGACAAGACCATCAATGCCAAGCGCTCCACCTGAAACGGAAACAGTTTCTTCTATTAAAGAGTGATAGTGTTGCACTAACGATTGACTAATTCGATTCAATTCACGACTTCCGACCATCGCGGTCGTTCTTTCTTGTAGTACCTCTAAATCTCCATCGTAAAACAAACAGTACGGCGGGTTAGGAATCTCGAGCAATCGTTTCGGGAACGTTTCATCTTCCCAAGTGACAAAGCGGGAATACGATTCGGACGAGCGGAGCGCAGAATGAGCTCGCTTCCAGACATGTGAAGAAAAATGAGTGCGATGTGCTTCTAGCGTCCCGTTCAAATAATGATGCACAAACTCAACCGGAATTCGTGCAGCGGCAAACCGAGCTATTGTTTGATTCATCACAATCTCTCCTTTAAAAAAATGAGGGATGCAAGCATCCCTCATGATTCTTATGTCGTCGGTTGACCCGTGACACACGCTTCGTATAGACCTTCATTTTTCAAGACACGAATCAACGTTTCACCGATGACAGCTGGTGTTTCAGCTACTTCAATTCCATTCGCGTTCAACGTCTTAATCTTTTCAGCAGCCGTCCCTTTACCACCTGAGATGATGGCGCCGGCATGTCCCATACGTTTGCCTTCAGGAGCCGTCTGTCCGCCGATGAAGCCGATGACTGGTTTCGTCATGTTCGCTTTCACCCATTCAGCCGCCTCTTCTTCAGCTGTTCCACCGATTTCCCCGATCATGATGACAGCTTTCGTGTCCTCATCTTCGTTGAACGCTTTGAGCGTATCGATGAAGTTTGTTCCGTTGACTGGGTCTCCCCCGATTCCGACAGCTGTCGATTGACCGATCCCTGCCGTCGTCAACTGATGAACCGCCTCATACGTGAGCGTTCCAGAACGTGACACGATTCCGACATGCCCTTTCGTATGAATATAGCCAGGCATGATTCCAAGTTTTGCTTCTCCTGGCGTGATGATTCCAGGACAGTTCGGTCCGATCAAGCGAGCCGGCTTGTCTTCGAGATAACGTTTCACTTGGATCATGTCCACTACAGGAATGCCTTCAGTGATACAGATGATGAGTTCGATGCCACTGTCCGCCGCTTCCATGATCGAGTCAGCTGCGAAAGCTGGTGGTACGTAGATGATTGATGCGTTTGCACCAGTCGCTTCGACCGCCTCAGAGACTGTGTTGAAGACCGGAACGTTATCGAGAACGGTCGTACCACCTTTACCTGGCGTGACCCCACCGACTAATTTCGTGTTATAAGCAAGCATCTGTTCACCGTGGAACAAACCTTGTTTCCCTGTAATCCCTTGAATGATGACTTTCGTATCTTTATTCGCCCAAATACTCATGTCGTTTCCCCCTTATCGAACAAGTGCTGCGATTTTTTCCGCACCGTCAGCCATCGAGCTAGCTGTCGTGATCGCAAGTCCAGATTCATCGAGAATGCGCTTCCCGGCATCAACGTTCGTTCCTTCTAAGCGAACGACGAGTGGCAAGTCGAGTCCGATTTCTTTCGTAGCTGCGACAATCCCCTCTGCGATGATGTCACACTTCATGATTCCACCGAAAATGTTAACGAAGATTCCTTTGACTTGGTCATCAGACAAAATCAATTTGAACGCTTCTGTAACTTTTTCTTTCGTCGCACCGCCACCTACATCGAGGAAGTTAGCGGGTTCAGCGCCGTAATGTTTGATGATATCCATCGTTGCCATCGCAAGGCCTGCACCGTTGACAAGGCAACCGATGTTTCCATCAAGTGCGATATAGCTGAGGTCATGTTTTGATGCCTCGACTTCACGTGGATCTTCTTCCGTCGTATCACGAAGCGAAAGGATATCTGAGTGACGATAAAGTGCGTTGCTATCGAAGTTCAACTTCGCATCGAGCGCGATGACGTTTCCGTCTTTCGTCGTGACGAGCGGGTTGATTTCCGCGATTGTGCAATCTGTCTCGACATATACTTTGTACAACTTCATGACCATGTCACTGAACTTGTTCACAAGTTTCGTCGGGACTTCCATTTTGAATGCGAGACGACGTGCTTGGAATGGACGCAAGCCCACAACCGGATCGACGATCTCTTTATGAATCTTTTCAGGTGTATGTTCAGCGACTTCCTCGATGTCCATACCACCTTCTGATGAACCCATGATGACAATTCGGCCGATCGAACGGTCAAGCACGAGTCCTAAGTAAAATTCTTGGTCAATCGCAGAACCTTCTTCGATATAGAGACGCTGGACAACTTTTCCTTCCGGACCTGTTTGGTGTGTCACGAGCGTTTTTCCGAGAATCTCTGTCGCGTATTGCTTCACTTCTTCATCTGTCTTCGCAAGTTTGACGCCACCTGCTTTACCGCGGCCACCTGCGTGGATTTGAGCTTTTACAACTTTCAACTCACCGTCAAGCTTGGCAGCAGCTGCTACAGCTTCTTCAACAGTAAAGGCTGGATAACCCGTCGGAACGGCTACCCCAAACTCTCTTAGCAATTCTTTCGCCTGATACTCATGGATATTCATATGTTTTCCCCCTTAGTCCCCTTTAATATCGGCACGTCTATTGTAACGAAAAACTGAAAGCGCTGTCTATCGTTCTTGCTTTAAGTTTTCATCTTTTTTTCACATATAACCCTAGACAAATCAAATTTTATCTTGTTCCATCTGATAAAGAAAGACAAAAAGTTCGGCAATGACTTGAT